>NZ_PDKN01000005.1 GCF_004116335.1 Candidatus Marinarcus aquaticus | reverse complement strand
ACAAACCTCTTCTTTTAAAGAACTCTTCAGACCAAAACTTTCTATCGTTCCTCTGAAATTGGACGGGAATTATAGACAAATTCTTACCCCTTGTCAAGGGTTTAATCTAAATATTGGCTTAAATTTTGAAAAATGTCTGTTTTTACTGAAAATGGATGTATCCTGTGATGGGTTCTACCACAATTGTGCGGCTTTGCTTACCATTAGAGAGTCTGATATTACAAGGTTTATCAACCAAATAGGCATCAGAATCATACTCAAGAATTGACAGACGAGAGTAGAGTTTACCATCATAACCAAAAGAGAGTTGCCCAATGGTAGAGGTATCATTACAACTGATTTTAACCTCTGTGATACCAAACTCTTTTGTTAAAAGTGTAAAAGCACTTCTATCTTTTCTCTTTTCACATTGATTATTGTTATAGATATACTTTTGTGTAAGTGGATCTTTAAGTGTTTCATCTTTTGCAATTTGTCCTGTCTTATTAGTATCACTGTAGATTGCATAATAAAGACCATCACTCTCATTGGTACAGTTTAAGAATTTTAATGTCCACCTTTTTTTATGCCATAATGCATCATCAGAACTGTAAGGATTATTTAGCATTGCTTGATAACGTGTCTGTTGCAAATAGAGTATCAAACGTTTTGCTGCTGTGTCTAATTTTGAATTTAAAGGGTTTAAATGAGGCAATATCATCCATGCAACTAAACCAAGAAGTGCTAAAACCAAAATCAACTCTAAAAAACCAAACGCTTTTTTAGATTGCCCCAGCATGACTTACTTCTTTAAGTTGACATAATAAATATTTAATATGTTGGTATTAAAATAATCGATTTGAAATTTTTTATCGTATACATTTAAAGGTTTGATGGATATAAAATTGGTGCTTTTTTTATCTGTATGTATGCCATAAAACTCTAGGCGTTTTAAAAGTTTATAGTCATTTGAAGTCACCGTATAAATATTGCTTTTTTGTAAAAGCTGTGCAATTTCATCGGCAAAGTGATAATTATATGCAAAATGGTCATCACTTTGTTTGAGCATCAAATAAATGGGTTTATTGAACAAAATAACACCTACATTTACAAATAATAAAAAGAGTGTTAATGCTGCAACTTTATAATGCTTATCTCTGAACCTTGGCAGTCGCACTCTTAAAGAGTGAAAAAAGAGTTTCATCATCAAAGGTACTGTTACAACCACAAACGGTGCAAAATCTTCTATGTATATCTTTTGTCGAAAAGAGAGCAGAAAAGAGAACAGAAAAGCCGTCATGGATACGTACCAATAAATTGAACGTTTTCCTTTTACACCAATACGATACATGCTGTAAAAAAAGTACAAAAAAAGCAGTGGTGAAAAAATTGATGCATAAATCGCAAAGGTATCTAGTATGTGGCTTTTGGGTTTTCCAAAGGTATCAAAGCCAAAAATATACATCGATAAACCAAACAAAATAAGCGAAATAATAAAAAGCTGATTTTGTCGATTTTTCATGGCATAAAAGAAGAGTGCTAAAAACAAAATGGCAAACGAGTTGTCTAAAAAAACAAAAATAAAAAGCAATACATAGTTGTGTCGATTATACGTTCTGTAATAATAAAGATATAAAATGGTACAAAAAATAACGATGATGGAGTTATTGACAAGCAGTGAAGCTCCAATAATTCCCGGTAAAAACATAAATATGAGCACGGAAATCAATCGGTCAGATTCATATTTAAAATAATCTGCTGTCATTTTATACATCAAAATAACACTTAAAACATAAAAAAGGATAAAAGGAAATCGAAGAGCTATGTTACTTTGACCTAAAAAATAGACAGAGAGATTACTCAAATAGTGCAGTAAGTTCTTCTCATCATAAAAAGTGAGTGCTTCTTTGTAACTGATACTTAAATTGTCTGCAATTAAAAGTAAAACGGCCGTAAACAAAAAGAGCACAAACCCCAATATATTTACATGCCAGTTTTGAGTTAAGTGTCTCATAGTTTTAAAAAATTATCAATCATTTCATACCCATATTCACTCATAATCGATTCGGGATGAAATTGTACTCCATAAACTTGTTTATCTTTAATCTCTAAAGCCATGATTTCATTGTCATCACAACTCATAGCAGTAGGAATAATTTGACTGGGTAATGTATCTTTTTTCACAATCAAAGAGTGGTATCGTGTTTGAGTAAACTCTTTTGGTAAACCCTTAAAAATAGGACTCTCTTTGATTATTTTGATTTTTGAAATTTTTCCATGCATCATATTACTTGCACGTACCACTTCACCACCAAATACTTGTGCAATACTTTGATGCCCCAAACAAATACCAAAAATTGGTTTGGTGTTAGCAAAATGTTCAATGACTTCCAGACAAACACCTGCTTCATTCGGTGTTGCAGGTCCAGGAGAGAGAATGATTTTTTCAGGATTCAATGCTTCAATCTCTTGGACACTCATCTCATCGTTACGAATAACCTTTAAGTCCGCACCCAACTCTAAACAGTATTGAACGATGTTATACGTAAAACTGTCATAGTTATCAATCATTAATATCATTGTAATAGTTACCTTCAATTTTAAAAGTTTCAAACTCTTTGAACTTTATAATTCTAAATATTTATAAAAGAACCATTATAACCAGTACAATATTGTTTTTACATTAAGTTATTGACTAAATCAAACCTCATCACTCTCCTCATTCGCATTCATCTTTTTCTTACCTATAAACTCTTTTTTCTCAACTTCTTGCAAAATCTGTCTTGCGATATGTTGAGTCTCTTCTGCAATCTCATGACTCAAATTTGCCACACTTGCATTTTGTTGGGTTTGTCGATCCAACGCTGCAATCGCATCATTGATTTGCTCTATTCCTGTTCGTTGCTCTTGACTTGAAGACTCCACGCTTTTAATTAATCCTAAATTCTCTTGAATATTACTTTTTAAAGCAGTGTACCCTTCAATCATCTGTGTAGAGATCACTTTTCCTTCATTGGCTTTAATGGTCGCAGCCTCTACAATACTTTTAATCTCTTTGGCTGCTTCCGCACTTCTTGCTGCTAGATTTCGAACCTCTTGTGCAACCACAGCAAACCCTTTTCCTGCTTCTCCAGCTGTGGCTGCTTCTACTGCAGCATTGAGTGATAAAATATTCGTTTGAAATGCAATTTGATCAATGACCGTAATGGCTTCATTAATGGCAATGACTTCATCATTGATACTGTCCATCGAACTCGTTGTTTTATTTGCCATATCTTCACCCTCTTGCGCAGAAGCCGAGACTTTATTGGCCACATCAACCATTTGCAAGATGTTTTGACTGCTGCTTGCAATATTGGACGTGATTTCTTCTAATGCGGCGGCTGTTTGCTCTAAACTTGCTGCAGATTCATTTGAAGCTGTATTTAATGTCGTCACTGTTTGTAAAAGTTTTTGTGCGTTGTGTTCTAAACTCATTCCATTGTTCATATTATTCATCAACATTTCATTGATAGTATCTGCCAAAGAGTTCAAGGCTTGTGCCACACGCCCATCTGCTTTTTGAAGGCGATGTGTAAAGTTGAGTTTTTTAAACTCATTCAAGGCTTCATCAATCACATTGAGATTATTATTGATCTTATTTGAAATCAGATCAAGCATGTTATTAAAAATATTTTTAAGTTCTTCTAACCCTCTATTGCCCGTTGTATGAGTTACCCTTTGAGTTAAATTTCCTTGGTTGACCTGTTGAACAACACTTTTTACATCATTGATGACTTTTTCATCTTGTTCAATAAGTTTTTTAGTCTGTTCAATATTTTCATTGACAATTTTAGACATGGAACCAATTTCATCGTCATTGTGAATTTCTAATTTATCCACGGTGGTTTTCTCTTTGTTTAAATAACTGAAAAAGTCCAATAACCCTTTTTCAAATGAACTCAATGGTTTATTCACTTGTTGCGTAATAAAAAAGATGACAACAGCCATCACAAGCAAAGAAATAACAAGAGCAATCAACACAATACCCCAAACAATAGAGGAAATCTTTTCATCGGATTGTTCTTGCATTTTTTCAATGTGCTCTGCAATTTCATCTGTATATGCACCTGTTCCAATCATCCATTGCCAATCATCAAATCCCATTACATAACCAATTTTTTCATAGGGTTTATCATCATTGGGTTTGAAAAAATCATATTTAACAGATCCACTACCTTTTTTAGCCACATCAATGAGTTCTTTAATAAAATAGACACCTTTTTTACTCTTAAGATGCATCAAATTTTTACCCACTAATTCAGGTTTAATAGGAAGCACTAAATTTACACCATCATAATCATAAACATAAAAATAACCATTTTTACCATAACGCATCAGTTCAAGCTCATGCAAGGCTTGTCGCTTTAACTCATTGGTAATATTATCTAAATATGCTCCTGTTCCAATCACCCAGTTAAAAGGTTCAAACAGTTTTACATAAGAGACTTTTTCACGAGGTGGTTTATTGGGAACAACTTGTTCATAAGAGACCAATCCTTGTTTATTTTTTAATGCCAAATCTATAAAATTTAGAATGTGAGGTTTGGGATATCGTTTTCCTTCTTTGGTTGGATTAATCGGATGTTTTAAAACAATAGCATCTTTGTTATACACAAAAAAGTAACCATTGTTTGTACCATAACGTGCGGAACCAATCGCATCCAATAAAACTTTTTTTAACTCTGCTTCAGAGACTTTGCCTTTAAATTTTTTATATAAATCTTCCAACATAAAAAACAGAAAGTTCATTTGCCCTTCCAGATCATTTTTTATATCCTGTTTGATTTTATTGATGTCTGATTTTTTGTGATACTCTTCAACCACATTTACAGCAAACTGCACATATGACTTCAGCTCTTTTTCTTGTGCAGCATATGCATTTTTTTCATATTCTTGGATATTCTCTTGTGTCAAAGTATTCAATGAGTGAATGGCTTTAACAGCAATAAGCGTTGCCACTAAAATAATGGTACACACCACGATTAACAGCAGTTTTGATTTTATCGATAACGATTTCATACGGTCTCCCTCTTAAGCAAAGCATTCTTTTTGTAAATAACAATCCAGTGATTATATCACAAAAAATTACAAAAATAACTTTTTAATGACAACAATTGCAACTGATAATCATTCTTAATATTAAGCATACTTAAAGTTTTGTTACATTAGAATTCAATAACAATTATCAATAATAAAAAGGACAGACCAATGTTTAAAAAAATGCTTTTAAGTAGCCTTCTGTTAGCAAACTCAATTTTTGCAGCTTCAGAAGTCAATATATATTCTCACAGACATTACGATACAGACAAACAACTCTTTAAAATGTTTGAAGAAAAAACCGGCATTAAAGTCAATGTTGTTAAAGCCGATGCAAGTGCTTTAATAAAAAGAATTCAAAGTGAAGGGAAAAACTCACCTGCGGACGTTTTAATCACTGTTGATGCCGCTGGACTTTTTCAAGCGAAAGACCAAGGTCTTCTGCAATCTATTCAATCAAATTACCTAACTTCACATATTCCTGAAAAGTTCAGAGATAAAGACAACCAATGGTTTGCCCTTACAAAAAGAGCACGAGTATTTGTTTATAAAGTAGGTTCAGATATTCCAAATGAACTTAAAACTTATGAAGATTTAGCAGATCCTAAATTTAAAGGTCAAGTAATGGTACGTTCATCAAACAACGTTTACAATCAATCTTTACTCGCTGCAGTCATTGCACACCATGGAGAAGAGTATGCACTTAATTGGGCAAAAGGAGTGGTTGCAAATATGGCACATGATCCTAAAGGAAATGACCGATACCAAGTAAAAGCTGTGGCCAATGATATTGGAAGCATTGCGGTTGCCAACACATACTATATTGGTAAAATGGTTGACAACCGAGATATTTCACAAGCAGAAGCCGTTAAGAAAGTGAAAATTCTTTTTCCCGTATTTGAAAATGGTGGAACACATGTGAATGTGAGTGGTGCAGGAGTTGCGAAATATGCACCCAATAAAGAGAATGCGATTAAATTTATTGAATTCCTAGCGTCAAAAGATGCGCAAGATCTTTTTGCAAATGGAAACTTCGAGTACCCTATTTTAGCTGAAGTAGAAAAAAATGATATTTTGAAATCTTGGGGAACATTTGAAGAAGACAACATCTCAATGAATCTTTTAGGTGAAAACAATAAGACAGCTGTTAAAATCTTCGACCAAGCAAACTGGAGATAAACAAACAAGTTGAAACAGATTAATTCGCTCAGTATCAGCAGTGTTATTTTAACATTGCTGATATGCATCCCTGCTGTACTTATTTTTATTCATATCTTTTTTGGTGAAAGCAACAACTGGCAACATCTGGTGGACACGGTTTTATATGAGTATGTCTTTAATTCACTCTATATTATGTTGGGTGTTGCAGTACTGACTTCCATCATTGGTTTCTCAACTGCTTATATCACGACCATGTTCAAGTTCAGTTTCTCTGACTTTTTTCACTATGCTTTGATTCTTCCTTTTGCTATTCCAACCTATATTGTGGCCTATATTTATGGAGGAATGTTTGATATTACAGGAAGTGTTACGACGTTTATTCTAAACCTTTTAAACATGAAGATTTCTGAAGTCTACTTTTTTGACATCATGTCCATCGAAGGAGCCATCATTGTGATGTCGTTGGTTCTTTATCCTTATGTCTATTTGGTTTCAAAAACCTATTTGCGAGCGGAGTCTGCTTCTATTATTGATGCCTCTAAAACCTTAGGTCTTTCACAGTGGCAAATTTTTTATAAAGTCATTATTCCCATCTCTCGTCCAGCCATTGTTGCAGGGGTAATTTTAGCTGTTATGGAAGCAGTGGCAGATTTTGGAGTAATGGACTATTTTGGGGTTTCTACTTTTGTAACAGGTATTTTTAGAACTTGGTTTGGTATGGGAAGTGTAGAGGATGCCTCACGTTTAGCAGGGATGTTGATGCTTTTTATTTTCTTGCTTATATTCTTTGAAAAATACCAACGTAAAAACAAGCAGTATAAAAGCAGTGGAAAAGATTTTAAACCCATCAGTAAAATCCAACTGCATGGAAGCAAAAACATCTTGGCATTTTTAGCATGTTTTTTCCCATTTTTCTTTGGGTTTTTACTCCCATTTTTTCAAATGAGTTACTGGTTTTATCTCTCATATGAGTATGTGATTGATGAGGATTTCTTTACCGTTCTTACTCAAACACTTGTTATTGCAACTTTCAGTGCGCTTTTAATCACTCTCATGGCCTTTGTTTTTGTTTATAATGTCCGTCTGAGCAAAAGCCATTTTTCAGATATGCTCACACAAATTTCAAAATTGGGATACTCCATTCCAGGTGCAGTAATTGCAGTAGGAATTTTAAGTTTCTTTACACTCCTTGATAAAAACATCTTGGCTGCTTTTGATGCAAACTTTTTAATCAGTGGAACCATTGCCGCAGTCATCTTTGGATATTGTGTACGTTTTTTAGCCATTGCCATTAACAACTATGAATCAGGTTTTTCGAAAATACCTTTTACCTATGATGATGCATGTAAAACCATGAACATCAAGCAAAAACGTGTTTTATGGTATGTGATTTTACCTTTGATTAAAAACTCTGGCTTGGCCGCATTTATTATTGTCTTTATTGAAATCATCAAAGAGTTACCACTGACAATGATATTGCGCCCCTTTAACTATGATACCTTAGCTGTATTAACCCATGAATTAGTAATGCAGTCTCAAATAGTTGAATCAAGTGTACCTTCAATGTTCATTGTGGGATTGGGAATAATATCGGTGCTCATATTGGCACGTAAAATGATTAAGGATTAATATGTTTGGAATCAAACTCAAAGATTTTGGAATTTCATTTGGAAATATGGAAATTCTAAAAAACGTCTCTTTTGATGTAAAAGAGGGAGAAATTGTAACTATTTTAGGTCCCAGTGGAAGTGGGAAAAGTACCATTTTAAGAAGCATCGCTTCTTTGCAAGACTCATTTGAAGGAGAGATCCTTTTAAATCAAACCTGTTTAATTTCAGGAAACCAAAAATGTAATAAAGACATTGGCTACATTTTTCAAGATTATGCGCTGTTTCCGCACTTGGATGTCAAAGAAAACATTGGTTTTGCCTTGTACAACCTTCCAAAAATTGAAAAACAAAGAAGAGTGGATGAACTTTTAAAACAGTTTGATTTGGTTGAACATCGAAACAAACAAATTCACGAGCTCTCTGGTGGTCAACAACAACGTGTTTCAATTGCAAGAACCATTGCATATAATCCAAAAATCCTGCTTTTAGATGAGCCTTTTTCAAACCTTGATTCTATTTTACGACATAAAACCAAACTCTGGTTAAAAAACATCATTAAAAATCTTGGATTAAGTGCTATTTTAGTTACTCACGATAAAAAAGAGGCGTTAAGCATCTCGGATAAAATTGGAATTCTACAAAACAAAACACTCGTACAATTTGGAACACCTCAAGAGCTTTTTTTCAAACCAGCCAATTTATATATTGCAAATTTCTTGGGTGAAATCAATATTTTACCCAAAGCATTGATGCAAGATTTACGTATAGATATCCCCGAACATCAAACACCCATAATTCGAATTAATCAATGCCATTTAACTTCAACCCCCTTAGATACAAACCAAGAACTTCTTGTTAAACAAAGCTCTTATTGTGGTGATTATTTTGAACTTGTATTACAATTTACAAAATACTCTGGACACTCTATAACGGTGCATTGTGCACAAGAGCATGAAATAAACAGTACTGTTTACATAAACTTACAAAAAGGAAACATTCTAAAAGTTAATACGCAATAGTTTGGCAATTCCATAAAAAATAGATTATAATTGTTAGATGAGACAATTATTTTTTATACAAATCATTTTTTTATTGTTCCTCACTCAACTGCAAGCACATGAACCTTTGAGAAAAATCTCAGTGCAACTTTCATGGTTGCATCAATTTCAGTTTGCAGGTTATTATATTGCCAAAGAGAAAGGGTATTTTAAAGAGTACGGTTTAGACGTACACTTTAAAGAGATGAACAACAGCGTTGATTTAGTACAAGATGTGCTCACTCAAAAGTCAACTTATGCAGTAGGACGTTCTTCGATTATAATAGACAGACTCAACGGCGAAGAGATTGTTGCACTCAGTGCAATCTTTCAACACTCTCCATTGGTACTTCTGACTTTACAAGAAAAACATATCAAAAATGTAGAAGATTTAAAAAACAAACGAGTGATGCTTACAACCGATGCTAAAAACACCGTTGCTATTCACGCTATGACCGCAAGCAAAGGCTTATCACTTAAAGATATCACGTTCCAACCACATACATACAAACTGGTTGACTTACTCAATGATAAAACCGATGCCATGGGTTCTTACCTCTCTAATGAACCCTATATTTTAAATTCAAAAAATATTCCATACAACATATTAAACCCACAAGATTATGGTTTTGATTTTTATGATGGCATTCTTTTTACTTCTAAAAAAGAGTTGATGCTCAACCCCATAGATGTGCACAACTTTCATGAAGCAGTGTTAAAAGGATGGACATATGCTTTTGAAAACATTGGTGAAACCATCAATATCATCTACCATAAATACAACACGCAAAATAAAAGTTTAGATGCGCTCATTTACGAAGCCTATACCCTCAAAGATTTAGCAGAATATGAACAAGGAAATTTAGGGAATCTCTCTCAAAGCAAAATTGAAGAGATTGGTAAAATCTACTCTTTATTAGGTTTTACAAAAAATGAAACCCGCTTTAATTTAGATAACTTTATTTATGATGCCAACTTAGTGATATTTACTCAAAAAGAGAACGATTATATTGCCCACAATGAGTTTATTTATTATAAACAAGAGTTTGAACCATTCTATCTTGGTCATCATGGTATTGCCGCAGATTTTTGGGCATTGATTCAGAATAAAACGCTCTTAAACGCTCATTCAAAAACTATACGTAACAACAAAAATGGCCGAGAAACAATCAAAAAAGAGCTCAACAGTGTTAAATTGACTTTAACACAAAATGATATTCATGAAAAAAATGTGCTCTTTTCAGAACCCATTCAAAGCTATAAATATGCCATTGCCACAAGAAACGATGAAGGATTTATTTTTAATACCAACATTCTCAGCGGCAAATCCATTGTCATACGAAAAAATGCATCCATCAACAATCTCATTAAACTTCAATACCCCAATATTAACTTTATTGAAGTGAACAGCATGAAAACAGGTCTACAACTCGTTGCCAATGGAGATGCATATGGTGCTATTGAACTTTTGCCTGTGTTAATCTACCATATCAAAGAGGAACAGTTTTCGAACATTAAAATCTCTGGAACAACCGAGTTCAGTCAAGAATTACGGTATATGATCCATCCCGATAACCACACATTAAAGACAATTATTGACAAAGCCATTACTAAAATTTCAAAAGATGAAATTAAAACCATTGAAGAGAAATATTTTCAAGTACGTTATGAAACCTCGACGGACTATACCATGGTGTATAAAATTGGTCTGCCTTTAACACTCTTTTTATGTGTGGTGGTGTTTTATAATGTGCGTTTGAGAAAAGAGATACAAAAAAGAAAAATCATGGAGCAAAAACTCTATAATGCAGCTACCATTGATAAACTCACTGAAACATTCAATCGACGAAAAATTGACTCTAAATTCAAAGAGAAGATCGAGTTATCAAGTCGATATGATCGACCATTTTCCATCATTTTTTACGACATTGATGACTTTAAAAAAATCAATGATGTGCATGGTCACTCACTTGCAGACACGGTGTTACAAGACTTAAGTCAACTCATCAAGACCAATATTCGTTCAACCGATTATTTAGGACGATGGGGAGGAGAAGAGTTTCTGATTTTACTGCCAGAAACCAATCTTGAAGAGGCAAAAACCATGGCCAATCACCTCAAAAAGTTAACTGAAAACTATCAATTTAAAATTGGTCAACAAGTGACGTGCAGTTTTGGAGTAACTGACTTTAAAGACAATGATACGCAAGAGAGCATGTTAAAACGTGTCGATGAATTGATGTATTATGTTAAACGACATGGGAAGAATAGTGTTAAAGCAGAATAGTATTTATTACTAAAACATAAAATCCATATTTTTTGTAAGGAGAAGCAAAAGCAACCTTGTACTAAAGGTACAAGGCAAATTTTACGTGCAAAAAAGGGGTTTAGTTACATAATCTGAACTGTTTCTCCAATACCTCATCCACTTCTATAATCCCTCTTTCAACCAGTGAATCAATCACTGATTTGGTACAGTCCACATCATCTGGCCATCGTCGTTTGAAGTTATCAAAACTGTTTTTATTGGTTGCATCCACACCCAACGTGTGCCCATCTATAAAGAGGTCTCTGTTTGAATCAATGTTATTGGTCACTCTCCATACAAGCATGTATGGGTTATCCACACTGTTCTTTTTGTCATCCACAATGATTAAGATTTTGATATGATCAAAGAGTGATTTCAGCTCTTCAAAAAGATATTTTTGATTGCGTGTTTTATCCACTGTAATCACACACACAGGGTTTTTGGTATGAACGCCATACTGTTTAAGCGCTTTAATTTCAGAAGTTATGGTTTGCATTTTAGATAACAACTCTTCATCGCTTAAGAGTGTGATACCCACTTCTTCAATCTCTTCACCCGTACAATCTAATCCCAGTTTTCCACCCACAGCAAATTTTGGACTTGAGTGGTCAAGGGCATCGACTACTCCTCGTGAGACCAACATCTCTTCTAGGTCAATTCGATTTAAAATGTGCTCTATTATAGCATCGTGCTCAGTTAAATCGGGTGCATCTTCTCCCACAAAAATGGCATGTTTGACAAAACTCATTTGCCCTACTCCCCAAAAAGCATGCATCATCTGGCTTGCGTGTCCTGGGTAAAGCGTTTTGATTTTGGCTAAAATAAGGTTATGAAACACCCCATTTTCTGGCATATAATAATCAATCAAATCGGGTGCTGTGGTTTTAAGAAGCGGCAAAAAAATACGCTCTGTTGCATGTCCCATATATTTATCTTCCAATGGTGGTTTTCCCACAACTGTGGCTAAATAAGTAGGCTCTTTTTTATGCGTAATGGCCGTAACTTCCATAAATGGATACTCTTCTTCAAGGGTGTAATACCCTGTATGGTCACCAAAAGGCCCTTCAATTCTCATCTTACTTGGATCCACAAACCCTTCAATGATAAAGTCATTATCTTTTGGTACATAGATATCATTGGTGATGGATTTAACGAGTTGTGCATTTTTGTTTTTAACAAACCCATACAACATCAACTCAAAAATTCCAATAGGCAACGGTGCTTGTCCACACCATATATACATCGGATCCCCACCAATACCAATTGATACTGGCATCTTTTTACCCGCTTTTTTATACTCATGGAAAAAGTGATTTGAGTCTTTATGAATTTGCCAGTGCATTCCTAATGTTTGGTCATCATAGACTTGCAGTCGATACATTCCTAAATTTTTAAGTTCTCCATTGAGTGAAGTCGTATAGACTTGTCCCATGGTAATAAAGGGACCACCGTCTTGCTCCCATGTCGTTAAAATAGGTAAATCAGATAGTTTAGCATCACTTCCAAGTTTAATGACTTGTTGACATGCCCCTTTTCCTTTGAGTTTTTTAGGAATGGTATTTTTGAGCGCAAAGAGTTTCCCAAAAGTTGAGAGTTTTTCAGAAAAAGTTGATGGTGGCTTCATCTTAAGTAAGCTCTCAATTTCTGCACCAATTTTGTCTCCATCACCAATAAAGAGTTTTACTGCTTCTTCGTTACAAAAAACGTTCATTAATACAGGAATATCAAACTTTTTATTGTTTTTTCTGTCCACCACATTGGTAAATAAAATTGCTTTTGAATCAGGTCGTTTCACCTCAACATATGCCACATGAGGTACCTCTAAATAGATATCCAACTCTTCATCAATGATTTTTAACAAATGATGTTTTTTTAAAAGTTCAATTGCTTCTTTCATATTATTTTATCCTTTAAATTTGTTCCAAAAAAAGGTGCCTAAAAAATAAATTTTTTAAGGGAGCCTAGTAAGGGGAACCCCATTTATAAATATCTACTTTTAACACAATTTATAAAAAATTGTTAAAGTAGCAAACTCTAAAGAGAACAAACGAGTTGTTCCTATAATTTTTTAATATTGTAGCCAATTCTTGCTTTTTTATATTTTTGTTACGATGTCATATGTCGTGTCAATCATCTTTTTTAACTGTTCTTGAGTAAAAATGTATGGTGGCATAAAATAAATCACATGCCCCAATGGTCGTATATACACACCTTGTTTTAATGCCTCTTGAAAAATAGTCAACCCAATACGTTCACTTGGGGCATACCCTTTTAGTTCAATGGCACACACCATTCCTCTTTGACGTATCTCTTGAACATTGGGTAAATCTTTAAAACGCTTCGTTTGCTCTTTTATGAACTCTATTTTGGCTTGATTGTTTTCAATCACGTTCTCATTTTCAAAGATATCCAATACCGCATTGGCAACCGCACACGCTAAGGTGTTTCCCGTATAAGAGTGAGAATCTAAAAAAGATTTCCCTTCACTGTAATCACAATAAAAAGCATCATAAATATCATTGGTAAACAGCACCACAGAAAGAGGCATATACCCACCTGTAATTCCTTTAGACAGACATAAAAAGTCAGGCGTTACATTGGCTTGTTCAATTGCAAAAAGTGTGCCCGTTCGTCCAAATCCTACAGCAATCTCATCAGCAATTAAAAAGACCCCAAACTCATCACACAGTGCTCTTAGCTTTGTAATATATGAAGCATCATACATTTTCATAGACCCCGCACACTGAATAAGTGGTTCAATCACCACAGAGTTTACTTTGCCTTTATTCTCTTCAAGCACCCGTCTCATATCTGCAATGGCTTCATCTTCAGGAACCAAACTTGGGCTTTTTGCATGTACAGATTTAATGAGAATCTCTTCATACACCTCTTTATATAACCCCGTATCACTGACTGCCAAAGCTCCCATGGTTTCACCATGATAAGAGTTTTCAAGTGAGACAAACAAAGGCCGGCTCTCTCCTTTGTTTTTAAAGTATTGAAATGACATTTTCAGGCTGATTTCAATGGCACTTGAACCATTGTCCGCAAAAAATATTTTTTGCAACGGTTCAGGTGTTAGGGAGACCAAACGTTTTGCTAAATCAATGGCAGGCTTATGAGTAAACCCTGCAAAAATAACGTGTTCTAAATCTTGGAGTTGTTCATTGATTTTAGCGTTGATGTACTCATTTGAGTGCCCAAAAATATTGACCCACCAACTGCTGATACAGTCTAAATAGACATTATTTTCAAAATCTTCAATAAAAGCACCCTTCCCTTTTTTTATCGGAATAAGTGGCAATGTTTCGTAGTCTTTCATTTGTGAACAAGGGTGAAAAATATGTTTTAAATCTTCTTGCATAAGTTCGTTATTGGTCATAAAATACCTTTCGTTAAAAGTTTTCTTATTATGTATCGTAGTGTTGCTTATTTTCAAATTAATATGCTTTATTACTTAAGTAAAAGTTTCTTTTAACTATTATTATAAAGAGAAAAAAAGAAGGTACTAAGTGATGAATAAAGAACTGATAACGCGTAATATTAACTTATCTACTGGCACTGTTGAAAGCAAACGAAAAGAGATTTTAAACTATTTTTTAAAAACCTATGAAACTTTTGAAAAACTCTTTGATGATGTGTTTGTCAATGACGATGTTTTCTATTTACAGCCCGAACCTTTACGACACCAACTTATTTTTTATTATGGACACACAGCAACTTTTTATATCAATAAGATGATTTTAGGGGGGTATATCACCGAACGTATTAATCCCAAATATGAATCCATGTTTGCCATTGGGGTGGATGAGATGTCATGGGATGATTTAAACAAAGAGAACTACGCTTGGCCAAGTGTTCAAGAAGTCAGAGATTACCGAACAAAAGCTAAAGAGGTTGTCAGCAACTACATACAAACTTGCACCTTCACGCTTCCTATTGATTGGGATAACCCCATGTGGGTTGTAATGATGGGAATTGAACATGAAAAAATTCATATTGAGACCTCATCCGTGCTACACCGGCAACTTGATATAAAGTATGTCAAGCCCAACTCTTTTGGGCTTGAATGTACAAGCTATGGGAAAAATCTAAGTAACGAACTATTAGAAGTTCCAAGTATGAATATCACGTTAGGAAAAGATAAAAGCAATGCTTATTATGGATGGGACAATGAGTATGGAGAGTATCAAGAGAGCACACCTGCTTTTAAAGCCTCTAAATATCTGGTGAGCAACGGTGAGTTTTTAGAGTTTATTCAAGATGGTGGATACTGCAATGATGCCTTTTGGAGTGAAGAGGGAAAAGGTTGGAAAGAGTACCAAAAAGCGCAATACCCAACCTTTTGGATTAAAGAGGGTGAAACTTTTAAATACCGAACCATGACCAATATCATTGATTTACCACTGAATTGGCCTGTGGATGTTAATTATTTAGAAGCAGAAGCTTTTTGTAACTGGAAGAGCAAAAAAGAGCATAAAAACATCACACTACCCAGTGAAGCATTATGGCATGCCTTACATGAACACACACAAACACCCGATGAACCACAATGGGGTAAAAAAGCACCTGCAAACATCAACTTAGAGCATTTCACGTCATCGTGTCCTGTGGATATGTTTGAATTCAATGGTTTTTACGATGTCATAGGAAATGTATGGCAATGGACTACTACCGCTATTGATGGTTTTGAAGGGTTTGAAGTACACCCCTTGTATGATGATTTCTCCGTGCCCACATTTGATAATCGACACAACATCTTTAAAGGGGGCTCTTACATCTCATGCGGAAATGAAGCACTGAAGGATTCTCGTTATGCCTTCAGACGACACTTCCCTCAACATGCAGGATTCAGATATGTGGAAGTGCCAGCTTCATACAATCAAAAACCAGATGTGAAACCAAACATTGAAGAGGATGAGTACGCCAACTTCTTTAAACTCGCTGTTAAAACAGTGCAACACTATAATAAAACCTTTAAGAAAAACTCAGCTTTGAACTTGGGATGTTATTATGGAACGGCGGCATTTGAGTTAGCAAAAGAGTATAAAAACATTGTAGGAATTGATTTTACAGCCAGAAACATCCTCAATGCGCAAGCTAAAAAAGAGCAAGAAGTAGTGCACAACTGCCAATTTTGGCAAGGGGATGGGTGCAATTTAAAACCTCATTTTAAAGGCTATGACCTTATTTTAATCACCACGGATTTTGACGAGCTTTATAATCTTGAAGCCTTTTTAAGTGACATTCCAACACGTCTGAACAGTGGTGGATTGTTAGTTATCCAAGGACGAAATATCGAAGATGATAAACTCATTGAAGAGAGATTATCTTTGACACTTCACAAAATAGAAAACAATGTATGGAGCAAATAGTGTACAGTTTTGATAAAGAAGTCAACAGAAACCATACCCAATGTGCCAAATATGATGGTTTAGAGAAGTATTTTGGTGTCAATGATGCTTTTCCTATGTGGGTAGCAGACATGGATTTTGAAACCCCTGCATTTATCAATGATGCCATTATTAAAAGAGCACATCATGCGGTATATGGTTATGGGATTGTTACAGAGAGTCTGCAACAAAGTGTTGTAAACTGGATGCAAACACAGCATGGTTGGAAAATTCAAAAGAAGTGGCTGACTTTTTTAAATGGAGTCGTTCCTGCTTACAGTGCTGCTTTAGAAGCTTTCAGTGAAGTCAATGATGAAATCATCGTACAAACGCCTGTTTATTTTCCACTCTTTCAAAGTATCAAACACAACAAACGAAAAGTTGTCTATAACCCTTTAAAAGAACAAAATGGCTACTACACCATGGATTTAGAAGATCTCAAATCTAAAATCACCCCTAAAACCAAAATATTCACACTCTGTTCTCCGCACAACCCCGTAGGACGTATTTGGAGTAAAGAAGAGCTTGAAGCCCTTGCCAAAATCTGTTTAGAACACAACATCACCATTATCAGTGATGAAATTCATGCGGATATTACTTTTAAACCCTTCACACCCCTTGCAAGTATCTCTAAAGAGATTGCCAATATCACCGTTACTCTCAATGCAGCAGGGAAAACTTTTAATATTGCAGGGCTTAATGCTGCGTATGCTATTACCTGCAATGAAGCTCTCAAAACCAAATTAGATGAAGTGGTTAAAGCAAGAGAAATTGGCTCAATTAATGTTTTTGGAACCATTGCCATGGAAGCAGCCTATACGTATGGTCAAGAATGGGTCAAGGAACTCAAAGAGTACTTATTACAAAATATTTTGGTTACAAAAGAGTTACTGAAAAATACAAATATCAAACTCTCTCAACCTGAAGCCACATACTTACTTTGGCTCGATTTTTCATGTTACGATTTGACACACTTGCAAATCAAAGAGCGACTTTTAAAAGAGGCAAAAATAGCTTTAAATGATGGATTAACATTCGGGAAAAACGGCTCTAAGCACTTCAGACTCAACGTTGCATTGCCTGTCACAAGACTTAAAAAATACTTAAATATTATTGCTAAAACATTTTAGTTAGACCCAAAAAAGATAAGAAAAAAGTATTACATTTCTTCTCATTTTAGAAATTTTATTTTTTTTACTTATCTAATAATTTACTTGTATTTATAAATATTGTACAATCATTTCATAATTAATCATATGGGAATAAAACTATGTCAAATGAACTTCTTTTATCATCAGTCATTTTTGTCTTAGTTGGAGTTGTTTTAGTATCAGTATTTTTACTGTCACGATTCCTCGGACCACAAAACAAAGATGATGTTGAAAAAAACACGGTATACGAATCAGGGGTATCTCACCCAATTGGTGGAACAAAGCTACGATTTGCAGTTAAATTCTATTTAGTTGCCATTCTTTTCGTACTGTTTGATGTAGAGATCATTTTTATGTTTCCATGGGCTGTAAACGTTAAAGAGTTAGGAATATTAGGTCTGACCGAAATGTTTATGTTTATGGCTTTACTGTTTGGTGGTTTAATTTATATTTATAAGAAAAAGGCTCTTTCATGGGATTAGGAGTAGAATCTGTATTTGGCGATTCTGTCGTCACAACGAAACTAGACACCGCTGTTAACTGGGCACGTTCATACTCAATGTGGCCAATGGTATTTGGTACAGCATGTTGTGGTATTGAGTTCATGTCCGTTGCAGCAGCAAAATATGATTTATCAAGATTTGGAGCAGAGGTTGTTCGTTTCTCTCCAAGACAAGCGGACCTGATGATTGTTGCAGGAACCATCTCTTTTAAACAAGCACCTGTATTAAAGAAAATCTACGACCAAATGTGCGAGCCAAAATGGGTTATCTCAATGGGAGCCTGTGCTTGTTCAGGTGGTTTTTATGACAACTATACCACCGTTCAAGGAATTGATGAAATCATTCCAGTTGATGAATACATTGCAGGTTGCCCTCCACGACCAGAAGCTGTTTTAGATGCCATCATGAGAATTCAAAAAAAATCTGAAGATGAATCGATCATCAAAGAGAGAGCAAAAAATTTCAAGGGGTATTTAGATGCTTAAGCCAGATATGATTGTAAACCCTAGTGAACTTAAATCGACCATTAAAAATTTAAAAGATAAAGAGAGTTTCACCCTTCTTTTAGATATTACTGCGATTGACTACTTAAAATTCCCAGTCAAACAGCCCACACGTTTTGCATTGGTATATATCTTAAGAGATGCCTCATTTAAAAAAAGTGTCACCATTAAAACATATGTCGATGATGCCACATTAAGCGTGCCATCACTTACAGACATCTATTTTGCTGCTGATTGGGCAGAAAGAGAGACGTTTGACCAATATGGAATCAAATTTGAAGGTCACCCAAATTTAAAAAGAGTGTTAAACCACCACCAATTTGAAGGTCACCCATTAAGAAAAGATTATAACATCACAGACCGACAAATCTGTACTGAAACAGAAGGCTTAATGGATGAAATGCCAAAACTTCTTACTTCAAAAGGGTACACACAACAAGAGCAAGATGACATGATGTACTTAAATATCGGTCCATCTCACCCGGCTTCACACGGTACCATCCGAAACTTCTTAGCATTAGAGGGTGAAACAATTAAAGCGTGTGTTACAGAAATTGGATACTTACATCGAGGTTTTGAAAAGAGTTGTGAAACGCATACGTATTCACAAATTATTCCTTATACTGACCGATTGAACTACTGTAGTGCCATTTTAAACAACATTGGTTATTGTAAAACCATTGAAGAGATGTTAGACATCCAAATCACAGACCGAGCTCAATTTATCAGAGTGATTATTGGTGAGTTATCACGAATCATTGACCACATTGTTTGTAATGCTGCCAACATGGTTGACCTAGGTGGACTTACAAACTTCTGGTTTATTTTCTCTGCACGGGATAAAGCGTATGACCTTCTTTCAAAACTAACAGGAGCAAGACTGACGAACTCTTACACAAGAGTGGGTGGTTTAGAGTATGACTTGTATGATGGTTTTGCTCAAGATTTAGAAGATGTTTTAAAAGCCGTTGAACAAGGAACTGTTGATGCGCTGAGCTTAGTTGAACACAACCGAATCTTCCACGACAGAACGCAAGATGTGGGTGTGATTACAAAAGAGTTTGCAATCAGTGCGGGTATTACGGGAGTGAATTTAAGAGCTGCAGGTGTGAATTATGATATTCGAAAAACAAATCCTTATTATCACTATGACTCATTTGACTTTGACGTGGTTCTTGGAAGTCATGGAGATGTCTATGACCGAATCATGTGTAAATTTGAAGAGATGAGACAAAGTATTCGAATCATCCGACAAGCAATGAAAAACTTACCCGATGGTGAAGTCAATGTCTATGCACCAGATGTACTTCTGCCAGCTAAGAAAGATGTTTACGGAAACATTGAAGGGTTAATGAACCAATTCAAATTAACATTTGAAGGGATTAAAGTGCCACAAGGTGAATACTACAGTGCAACGGAAGCTGGAAACGGTGAATTAGGTTTCTACGTTGTAAGTGATGGTTCAGGGACACCGTATAAGGTTAAATGTAGACCACCGTGTTTCTATGCCTTAGGTGCATATTCAAAAATTGTAGAGGGTGGAATGATTGCTGATGCAGTTGTTACTATGGCTTCTATGAACTTTATTGCTGGGGAGTTTGACAGATAATGGGAAAATTTACATTTACGCAAGAGAACGAAGAAAAATTCCAAACCATTGCAAAAAAGTATCCAAAGATTGATTCAATGATGCTTCCTGGACTTTGGTTGGTTCAAGAGCAAGAGGGTTGGGTGAGTCCTGATGCCATGATTTTTATTGCAGACAAACTGGGAAAATCTCCTATTGAAGTCTATGAATTTGCAACATTTTATACGATGTTTAACCTCAAACCAATTGGTACATACCACATTGAGTTGTGTAAAACACTCTCATGTATGATCATGGGTGCACCTGAATTGAAAAAATTCATCAAAGATACTTTAGGAATTGGACCAGGCGAAACAACCGCCGATGGGAAATTTACTCTCAGCGAAGTGGAGTGCCAAGGCGCATGCGGTGGAGCACCAATGATTGCATTGAACCACCAATATCATGAGAACTTAACCGTTGATAAGTTAAAAACTATCATTGAGGAGTGTAAATAATGGGTGCAAATGAGATGATTGTAAAAATTGTAAGTAAAAACTTTGACATCCCTGATTCACATAAATTGGAAGTGGCATTAAAACATGGACGATATGAATCAATCGATAAACTCTTCACAATGGCTCCAGATGAAGTAACCGAAGAGGTTTGCAAAAGTGGTTTACGAGGAAAAGGTGGAGGTGGTGCACACTGTGGACCCAAATGGAAACTGATGCCACCAGTAGATGAGCGACCACGATATTTAATCGTCAATGGAGATGAGTCTGAACCAGGTACATTTAAAGACCGACAAATCTTCCAATATGACCCGCATTTATTGATTGAGGGAATCATCTGTTCATCATACGCCATTGGCGCGCATGATGCTTTTATCTATATTCGAGGTGAATACAAATGGTTCATTGACAGGCTCAATGAAGCCATTGAGGAAGCATATACTGCTGGAATCATTGGTGAAAAAGTGATGAACAAATATGACTTCAGAATGGACATCACTGTTCATAGAGGTGGTGGAGCTTATATTTGTGGGGAAAAGTCTGCACTGATTGAATCCGTTGAAGGTAAAAGAGGACACCCACGACTTAAACCACACGGGAAAGAGTGTGAGTGGTTCTATGATATGCCAGCAACTGTCAATAACGTTGAGACGATTTCATCTGTTCCAAACATTGTTTTAAATGGCTATGAGTCATACACCAAATATGGGACAGAAAAAGCGCCAGGAACCATGCTGTTTGCAATGAGTGGTCCTGTTAAAAACCCAGGCGTTTATGAACTTCAATATGGTTGTAAAATGACGGATGTCATCAATGAAATTGGTGGAGGAATGAGAGATGGACTTACATTAAAAGCTGTTATTCCAGGTGGAGCTTCATGCCCTATTTTAACCGCCGAAGAAGTTGAAAAAGCCTACTTAGACTATGAATCAATGTGGGACATTGGTTCAACGTTAGGAACAGGGGGAATGATGATCATTCCTGAAGGAACTTCGATGGTAGATGTTGCGAAGAACTTGATTGAGTTTTATCACCACGAATCGTGTGGTCAATGTACACCTTGTCGAGAGGGGACAGGATGGATTGATAAAATTCTTAAAGGAATTATCGAAGGAGTCGGTAAAGAAGAGGACTTAGATACAATTCTTGATGTGTGTGAAACCATGAATGGTAAAACAGTATGTGTATTTGCACCTGCGGTTAAAGATATCATTAAAAGTATCGTTCAAAAATTCAGAGATGAATTTATTGCTGAAATTAAATAAATTAAAAATTAAATTATAAACAGGAGAAAAACATGGCGAAGAATACAATGACGTTGACAGACAACAGAAATGGTAAATCATACGAGTATGATATTGTAAGTGGTACAAGAGGACCAGACGTAGTTAATATCTCTACATTCTATAAAGATTCTGGTATGTTCACTTATGACCCAGGTTATACGTCAACTGCAAGTTGTGAATCTAAAATTACTTTCATTGATGGTGAAAATTCAGAGTTAAGATACAGAGGTTACCCAATCCAAGAGCTTGCTGGTAAACACTCGTATTTAGATGTTTGTTACTTATTAATGAGAGGAAGATTACCTTCTCCTGAAGAGTCAAAAGGTTTCGATTTAGAGATCCGACACCGATCTTTCATCAACGAAGGTTTAGTACGAATTTTTGACGCATTCCCAGATGGTGCACACCCAATGGCGACACTTGGTGCAGCAGTGATGGCTTTATCAACATTTTATAAAGAGCACTTAAACTTAGAAGATGAAGCTGAGTTTAAAGAGATGAGAAGAAGAATTGTAGCAAAAATGCCTACAATTGCTGCGATGGCTTATAGAAACTCTATTGGGGTTCCAATGATTTATCCAGATGTAGACCGATACTTCACTGAAAACTTCTTATACATGTTAAGAGCTTACCCTGGTGGAAAAATGAAAAACCTAGGGAACGGCTTAAAAGATGAAATCAAACAAGTTGAAGTGGATGCATTAGATGCTATTTTTACACTGCATGCGGATCATGAGCAAAATGCCTCTACAACAACTGTTAGAAACGTTGCTTCAACTGAAGCGCACCCATATGTGGCTATTGCTTCGGGTATTGCTGCATTATGGGGATCTGCTCACGGTGGTGCCAATGAAAAAGTGATGGATCAATTACGAATGATTGGGGATGTTAAAAACGTGCCTTCATACATTGCAAAAGCAAAAGACAAAAATGATCCATTCAGATTGATGGGATTTGGTCACCGAGTTTATAAAAACAGGGACCCAAGAGCAGAGACTTTAAAAGGGTTACAAGACAAATTAAGAGAAGAGTTAAATCTTGACTCTCAACTGTTAGACGTCGCAGCAGCAGTTGAAGAAGCAGCACTTAAAGATGACTACTTCAAAGACAGAGGATTGTATCCAAACATCGACTTCTATTCAGGTGTTATTTTAACAGCACTTCGAATTCCAGTAGAGATGTTTACACCAATCTTCGTTATTGGTAGAACCGTAGGATGGATTACACAATGGTCAGAATTAAAACAAGATCCAGCACACAGAATTGCAAGACCAAGACAATTATATACAGGTAAATAATAAATTTTTTTTAAACGGTCAAAAGGAGATAACAAAATATGGGTGAAATGGTTAAGATATCAGTAAATGATCAAGAGTTAGAAGCAGCAAAAGGGAGTTTACTTATTGATGCTTTGATAAAGGAGAATATTCATATTCCCCACTTTTGTTATCACCAAGCCCTTGGTAAAGATGGAAACTGTCGTATGTGTATGGTGGAAATCGAAGGGCAAAAACGTCCACAAATTGCATGTGATACACCAGTTAAAGAGGGTATGATTGTTCGTACCAAAGGTGAAAAAATTGAAGGTGTAAGAAGAGATATCTTAGAGCTTCAACTTGTAAACCACCCTCTTGATTGCCCAACATGTGACCAAGCAGGTGAATGTAAACTACAAGACTACTATATGGACAGTGGTTTTTATGTCAACCGAGTGAATGTTCAAAAGAACCATGCACTCAAAAGCGTTGACTTAGGTCGAAACGTTATGTTAGACCAAGAGCGATGTGTTTTATGTACACGTTGTGTTCGATTCTTTAAAAACGTCACCAAAACCAATGAACTCGGTGTTCATTCAAGAGCTGACCACTCTGTGATTGGAACGTTTCCAGGAATGGAACTTCAAAGTGAATACTCAATGAACGTTGTTGATTTATGCCCCGTGGGAGCTTTAACAAGTAAAGATTTTCGATTCCAACAAAGAGTGTGGTTCATGGAATCATTTGAAGCGATTTGTAATGGGTGTTCAAAAGGGTGTAATATTCATGTGGATCATAGAAAAGGGAAATATGAAGATGACGCCATTTTCAGATTCCGACCACGAGTCAATGAGGCAGTGAATGGACACTTCATTTGTGATACAGGACGTCTTTCATATCACCAAGAAAATGAAGAGCGATTTGTCAGCTCTTTATTAAACAAAAGTGAAGAGAACATCAATAACATCAAAGCTTCATTTGTAAAAGCTCTTAACGACAACCAAAACATCTTGTTTGTTGTTTCTCCTACACTTTCATGCGAAGAGTTAAAAGCAGCTCAAGAGTTGGCTGTAAAAACAAAAGCAACGATTAATGGATACTCTCCACAATACATTGATGAAGCGTTTAAAGATGAGTTGCTTCATACCAATGACCGATCTTGCAACAGAAAAGCATTTGAAGAGATCAACATCAATGAAGATGAAAAGGTGTTTAATAATGCTTTACAAAGCTCAACCTTAATCATCATTCTAGAAAACAGTTATTTTGAAGATAAAACAGAGTTACTCAAGGGGAAAACTGTGGTGAACTTCACTTCACATAACTCAGCTGTGAATGAAGTTGCAAATATCGCCGTTGCAACCAAATCATTCTTAGAAAAATCGGGAACGTACATCAATGTTGATGGCATTAAACAAGAAGTCATTTCACAAATGAAAAAAGAGAATCCTAGTGTGGATGTGAAAGAGTTCTTAGATACCATCAACAGAATGCTTTAAAAAGGAACAAAATGGATTTCGTATCAGTTATTATCATAATTGTTAACATTCTACTGGCTGTGAAACTTGCAGTTGGTACGACACCCATCTTAGTATGGTGGGAGAGACGGGTTGCTGGTTTCATCCAAGGACGAACCGGACCTAACCGATGTAATATTGCGGGTATCAGGCTGGGTGGTTTGATTCAAAGTATTGCAGATATGTTAAAACTAGTATTTAAAGAGGACTTTACTCCAGGACATATCAAGTATAAGTTCTTCTTTACAATTGCGCCTGCAATTGTATTCTTTTGTTCTTTATTAACATTCGCTGTTATTCCATTTGCTGATACCCTCTTTATTGATGGTCAAGCACATATGATGCAAGCCATTCCAATGCATTTAGGAATCATGTGGTTTTTAGCATATGCAGGACTTGCAACCTATGGAATCATTCTAGGGGGTTACTCTTCAAACAGTAAGTATGGTCTTTTAAGTTCGATTCGTACAACCGCACAAGTTATCTCTTATGAAGCTTCAATGGCATTAGCAATCATCTCAGTGATTTTATCGTATGGTTCAATTCACTTAAATGATATGGTTACAGCACAAGGTGAATTACTCTTTGGTTTCTTACCATCATGGGGAATTATCATTCAGCCATTAGCTGCTCTTATTTTCATCGTGTGTGCGTTTGCTGAAGCCAACCGAACACCGTTTGATATTGCCGAAGGTGAGTCAGAAATTGTTGCTGGGTATCACACAGAGTACTCTGCAATGAGATTTGGTCTTTTCCAAGTAGGTGAATTTGCTGCCATGGGTGCATCAGCTGCATTTATTACCACTTTGTTCCTTGGTGGTTATCACATCCCTTGGATGGACACAGCAACACTTAAAGCCAACATTGACAACGTGTTAATGGTATTGATTCTTTTAATTCCAGTATTAACACTTCTTTTCATTGGTTGGATGCAAAAAAACAACACTTGGGATAATCCAAATGACCCACGAGCAAAAGAGACTGCTATTCTGACCAAAGTATTCTTAGGTCTTGGTGGAGTTGTTACGGTTTCTTTGGCGTATGTTTTTTTAAGTGGCTTAAGTGAAAACGGTGTCAACATTGCAACAGCCGTGATTCAAATCAGTACATTCATGTTGAAATTCTTTTTTGTATGTTTTGTATTTATTTGGGTGAGATGGACGCTACTGAGATTTCGATATGACCAACTGCAAATGCTTGGTTGGAAAGTATTGTTGCCATTGGCATTATTAAATATTTTTATTACAGCATTAGTTGTTGTATTCGCAGGAAGTTAATATGGGTGTAAAAGTAATTGAACGACACGGAAGCTCGTTAAAAGACAGACTCTATATCCCTGCTATTGCAGGTGGTATGAAGACGACATTTAAAAAGTTCGTAACCAACTTAAAAGACACATCAAACTTAGAGACACTGCAATATCCAGAGGTTCAACCTACAGATATTACAGAACGATACCGAGGGGTTCATCGTTTGACTAAATGGGATGATGGAAGTGAGAAGTGTGTTGCATGTTATATGTGTGCAACAGCTTGTCCTGCTCAATGTATCTTTATTGATGCCGAAGAGAGAACCGATGGGGTATCTGAAAAACGTCCTAAAGAGTTTAAAATTGATCTTTTAGAGTGTGTATTTTGTGGTTATTGTGTGGATGCTTGTCCGTGTGACGCGATTCGAATGGACACAGGAATTTTCAGTTTTACAGGGGATAAAAGAGAAGATTTTGTGGTCGATAAAAAACGTTTAATGTCTCATGAAGCGTACACAAAAGAGGAGTCTGATAATGATTGATTTTATGTTTGTTGCACTGGGTTTCTTTGCTATTACCGGTGCAATTGCAATGCTTTTATATAAAAGCCCTATTTATGCCGCTTTAGGACTTTTAATCTCAGTATTGTCAATTGGAGGATTGTTTGCATTATTAAGCGCTTCATTTATGTTTATGGTGCAACTCATTGTGTATGCAGGTGCAATCTTAACGCTGTTGTTGTTCATCTTAATGTACTTAAATATCAATGAAGAGGATCTGCCAAAGGAGCCAAATCGAAACTTTTTAATTGGTTTGGGTATTGCCATTATGGTACCTATTAATGCACTGATTTTAGATGCGGTTTCAAAACTGCCTGCAGCAGACATGTCCGTTGTTGCAGAAGGTTTTGGTGGAATTAAAGAGCTTGGTTTAAAACTCTTTACAGAGTGGTTGGTACCATTTGAGTTGATTTCAATCTTGCTTTTAGTGGCGCTTGTGGGTGCCATTGTATTAGCCAAGAAAAAAGATAGAAAGGAGTTAAATTGACTAGTTTATTAGGTTACGCAACCATCTCTATGATCCTCTTTTCTATTGGAGTCATTGGAGTCATTGCACGAAGAAACATCTTTATTATTTATATGTCCATTGAGTTGATGTTAAATGCAATCAACCTCTTCTTGGTTACATTTGCACGATACCATTTCAACATGGATGCACAAATCATCTCTATTATGGTCGTAGCAATTGCTGCAGCAGAAGCAGCTATTTTCTTATCTGTGATTATCTTACTGTTTAGAAGTAAAGGTAAACTTGATACAGATATCTTTACTGAATTAAAACAGGAGGTAGAATAATGCATACTTCTTTTTTAGTTTGGATTATTTTAGCACCACTGATTGGTTCTATTTTAAATGCAGCTTTTTACATCTATCACATTAAAAGAAAGCCTCTTCCAGAGTCACTGTTTGCTTGGATTGGAACAGTAACTCCGTTTCTTGCTTTTCTTTTTACACTGTGCTTATTTACTCAAATGTACCAGACTGGGGTCACATTTGAGCAGTCTGTATTTACTTGGATGGACATTGGTGGTTTAACCATTGAGATGAAATTCTTAGGGGATAACCTTGCAATTTTCATGTCAATGTTTGTTACGTTTGTTGGATGGTTGATTCACATCTATGCTGTTGGATATATGAAGGGAGATGAAGGGTTTGGTAAATTCTTCGCTTACTTCAACTTGTTCTTAGCATCAATGTTGATCCTTGTGCTTGCAGATAACCCAATTATTCTTTTCATCGGATGGGAAGGCGTTGGTGTTTGTTCATACTTGCTTATCTCATTTTATTACACCGATGCGCAAAATGTTATTGCAGGTAATAAAGCGTTTATTGCAAACCGTGTGGGTGATCTTGGGTTTATCCTTGGGGTTGTTACACTCTTCTTCGCATTGAACAAAACAGGATTAAGCTTCTCAGACATGGAAGCAAACATTGATTTGGCTTCAGGAAGCATGTTAGCTGTTGCAGGTTTCTTACTCTTTGTGGGTGCAATGGGTAAATCAGCACAAGTCCCTTTATATGTATGGCTTCCAGATGCGATGGCAGGTCCAACACCAATTTCAGCACTGATTCACGCAGCAACCATGGTTACTGCAGGGGTATATATGGTGGCACGTTTCCACTTCTTATATACAGGAGTGGAAGACATTGGATTGTTCATTTCATACATTGGCGCCATTTCAGCACTGCTTGCAGCCGTGATTGCAACACGACAAACGGATATTAAAAAGATTCTTGCTTACTCTACAATGAGTCAGTTGGGCTATATGTTTATTGCTGTGGGTCTTGGTTTTTACAGTTCAGGGCTTTTCCATGTATTCACACACGCCTTTTTTAAAGCGATGCTGTTCATGGGAGCAGGTGCAGCTATTTTAGCTCTACACCACGAACAAAACATCTTCAAAATGGCTCAACACAGAGTGTACCAACCCATTGTAAAAGCAACTTTTTTAATTGGGGTCATTGCGATTTCAGGTATTCCTCCATTTTCTGGATTCTTCTCAAAAGATGCAATTTTAGCTGCAGCATACCAAGAGGGTGAGTTTGTTCTCTATGGAATTGGTATTTTCACGGCATTCTTAACAGCATTTTATATGTTCCGATTGTATTTTGTTGTATTCGTTGCGCCAAATGGTCATGACGTACACTATGCATCAACTGATAAAACCATCACCTTCCCTCTTTTAGTCTTAGCTATTGGGGCAGTGTTTGCAGGGTTCTTAAACTTTCCAGCCATTTTTGGTGGAAGTCATATGGTCGATACATGGTTGGCACAAACCAACTCGATTGAGTTACACATGTCGCACGCTACAGAGTATATCTTGATGTTATCAAGTATCGTGGTTGCGTCACTTGGTATTTTAGTGGCGTACTTAAAATATGGTAAATATGATGTATCTGTAGAAGAGAAAGAGGATGGCATCATTGGAAACAAATTCTACATTGATGAGTTATATGACATTCTGTTTGTAAAATCTTTACAAAAAGTGAGTCAATTCTTCGACAAAGTTGTGGATGACAAAATTGTGGATGGTTTTATTATGATGGTCAGCCGAGAGTTTATCGAATTCGGTAAAAAACTTGCGTTTTTACAAAATGCAAACGTAAGATTTTATGCATTGTATATGCTTATAGGTATGAGTTGTACATTCTTATATCTTTACAACACACTAATAGGACAGTAGAATGGGTACGGATTTATTATCATTTATTATTTTTCTACCGGCGTTTGTTGCTTTCATTTTAATGGTGACAACAACGAAGGTTGAAGATGTTAGAAATATTGCATTTATTACGACAATAATCACGCTTGTTCTTGTTTTAAAACTTTACTTGAACTATGACCCAGAGAGTGGAATGCAGTTTGTTATCAATGTACCTTGGATTTTAAAATATGGGATCAACTATTATGTGGGTGTAGATGGGTTCTCATTAACCGTTTTAATGATGATTGCTATTTTAATTCCTTCAGCATATTTACTTCTTTGGGATGGACGAACTAAAGGGTACTGGATTAACATGCTTCTTGTTCAAACAGGGGTAACCGGAGCCCTTTTATCATTGGATATCATTCTATTCTACTTCTTTTGGGAAATGATGTTACTGCCAGTATTCTTAATGATTGGTAACTTTGGTACGGGAGATAAAATATTTACAACCATTAAAGTAACAGTTTATACCATGTTTGGTTCATTGTTGATGTTCGTTGCCATTATCTATTTAGGAGTTGCTTACTTTAATGAGTTTGGTCTATGGAGTTTCCAATACTCTGATTTAACTCAAATCACAAACTTGACTTACGCTGAAGAGTTCTGGCTCTTTTTGGCATTCTTAACCGCATTTGCCATTAAGATTCCCCTCTTTCCATTTCATACATGGATCATGGATACGTATAAAAATGCACCAACAGGTGCCGTGTTCTTGCTCTCATCTATTATGGCAAAATTGGGTATCTACGCAGTAGTACGGTTTATGATTCCACTCTTTCCAGAAATATATATCCAATTCTCATCTTGGTTTGTATTTATTGGATTGTTTGGTCTGATTTACTTTGGTATTGCCGCATTGATGCAAGATGACATCAAACGAATGTTCGCTTACTCATCGGCTTCACACCTTTCATTTATTGCTGCGGGTATCTTTTCACTGAATGATTATGGGGTAAGTGGGGCACTGTACTTAGTAATTGCTCACGCCATTGCAACGGGGGCATTGTTCTTACTTATAGGAATTTTATACCATCAAACTGGATATAAAACCATTAAAGATTTAGGGGGCATTGCAAAACAAGCACCTATTTTTACATTTATCTTTGCGATTATGCTGTTTGCAAACGTGGGTCTACCTGGAACAAACGGATTCGTTGCAGAGCTTTTAATTATCTTTGGTATTTACCAATTTAATCCCATCATGGGTTATGTTGCAGCGGTTACGGTTTTAGTTGCTGCTTCATTCATGTTATGGATGTTCCAACGAGCAATTTTACAAAAAAGAGAAGGACCAGCTCTTAAAATGAGAGATTTAAAAATCAAAGAGATTCTTGGTTTGGCTCCATGGGTCATCTTAGTTATCCTTATGGGGGTTTACCCAGATCCATTTATCGATAAATTCGAACCATCAGTGATTCACTATTTAACTGATATCTTAAAATTAGGAGCTGCAAAATGATGGAAGTAATGAACATATTGCCAGTTCTTATTGTATTAACTGGTGCCTTGGTATCGATGTTCTTAAGTATGTACGATAAATTCTCAATGAAGTATCATATTGGGGTTTCTGTACTTTTCTTAGTATTGGCACTGGCTTTTGCTGTTTATCCAGCAGGAGAGATTTATGCCATTCAACCTTTCAGTGATTATTTCAATGACCTATTGATTTTTGATACATATTCAAACTTTTTTACCATTGCATTGATTGTGGGAGCGTTGCTGGTTATTTTAATTGGTGAACACTATTTACAAGCACACTCATTCTTTAAAGGGGAATTCTTATCTATTTTAATGTTCTCACTTTTTGGTATGATTTTATTGGCCAATGCCAATGAACTTATTACGGCCTACATTGCACTTGAAATTGCTTCATTCGCTGTATACGTAATGGTAGGATTTAACACACAAAATCCCATTCGAGTTGAAGCGGTATTTAAATACTTAGTACTGGGATCATTTATTGGTGCATTTTACTTATTGGGGGTGGTTCTGATTTTTGGCGCAACGGGGACCACTCAATTAACAGAGTTAACACAATACATTCTTTCTCACTCAAATGGTGAGTTAACACTGGTGTACATTGGTTTAACACTGATTATATTTACATTTTTCTTTAAAATTGCAGCGTTCCCATTCCAATCATGGGTACTTGATGTGTATCGAGGTGCACCTATTTTAGTTACTGCGTATATGGCGTCGGTATTTAAAATTGCCATTTTCTCTTTCTTCTTAAGAGCCTTTTTACAAAGTTTCCCAACACTTCAGGATTTCTGGGATCCAATCTTAACAGTATTGATTGTGTTCACATTGACGTTAGGTACATGGTTGGCCATCACACAAAAAATTGTTAAAAGAATGTTAGCAGCTTCTTCAATCGTGCACACAGGGTACTTACTCTTAGCATTTATTGCTGTGGGTGAAAACATAGAGAGTGCCTACTCAATCATTTTTTACCTTATTGCATACCTTTTAACTGCCATTGGTTCATTTGGTTTGGTATCGCATATTATTGCCCAAACAAAAGTGAGAGTTACGTATGATGATTTTAAAGGTTTGGCACAAGAGCGACCATTCCTTGCAGCAATGATGACGATATTTATGTTCTCTCTTGCAGGGATTCCATCAACCATTGGGTTTATCGCAAAACTCTATGTATTTACGGAAGCGATTAATGCAGGTTACATCTATTTAGCCATCTATGCCATTTTAGCAACGTGTGTCTCGGTGTACTATTACTTCAAATTGATTGCGATGATGTACTTCTATCCAAGCAATAAAGAGCTTGAAGAAGAGACTTTTGATGATTCAAGAATCTCGACATACGCCATTGCTTTGATTGCAATTTTAATCATTTGGGGTGGTGTAGGATCAGCACTGTTATTCTTCATGCCAATTCCAAGTATTGACGGAATATTTGAGTTAGTACAAATATCTGTGAAATCACTTTTTCTATAGTATGGTAATGTGTTAATATGTAACACTCATTTCATACAATTATCATAAAGCTTAAGAGTGCTTAAGTTTTCCACTAAAGCCCCTTAATTGGGGCTTTTTTACATATTGAATATTCATTCAAAAACAATTTCTGTACAAAATTTTTATGGATTTTGAAGCAATTTTTTGCTATTCTTTTGCTACAAAATTTAACTACAACTATAATACTAATAACTTACATTTATATTACATAAGTTTTTATTATTATACATGTATTAAAGATAAATTCAACCAATGAAAGGATTAACTATGAGTGACCTAATAGAGGGTTATATAGGTACAACAGTTGAGAGAAAGAAAAGTCGAGTACCTGCTAAACTTGATTACATTCAAAGTGCGACAGGTTTAATTCTTGGACTTTTTATGTGGGGACATATGTTTATGGTTGCCTCAATTTTAGTCAGTAAAGATTTTATGTACGCTGTGACTAAATTTTTTGAAGCCAGCTTTATTTTTGATGGAGGAAATCCTTTATTGGTTTCTATTTTGGCTTTGGTCATTTTTATCATTTTCATTACACACGCCGCTATGGGTATGCGAAAACTTCCAGGTAACTTTAAACAGTATCAAGTAATGAAGGCTCATGCAAACAACATGGGTCATGAAGACACTAAACTTTGGTTCACTCAAGCATTCACAGGTTTTGCAATGTTCTTCTTAGGTTCTATTCACTTATACATCATTATGACAAATTCAGATGCAATTGGTCCATATGCAAGTGCAGACAGAGTTTGGTCTGAGTGGATGTGGCCACTTTATATTCTTTTATTATTAGCGGTTGAATTACACGGTACAATTGGTTTATATCGACTCTGTGTTAAGTGGGGATGGTTTGATGGAAACGATCCTAAAGCTTCACGAGCACGACTTAAAAAAATCAAAAAAATCCTTACAGTATTTTTCTTAGTACTTGGATTTGCAACACTTGCAGCATACATGAAAATTGGTATGGAGCATGCAGACAGAGCGGGTGAAAGATACAATCCAACACTTGCACAAGTTGAATCAACGATTATGGAGGGAATTAAATAATGAAAATTAATTACTGTGACGCATTGGTTATTGGTGGAGGGCTTGCAGGTTTAAGAGCTGCAGTTGCTGCACAAAAAAAGGGTTTAAGTACAACAGTTTTATCTTTAGTTCCTGTAAAAAGATCACACTCAGCTGCAGCTCAAGGTGGGATGCAAGCATCTTTAGGTAACTCTAAAATGTCAGATGGTGATAACGAAGATTTACACTTTGCAGATACGGTTAAAGGAAGTGACTGGGGATGTGACCAAGATGTAGCAAGAATGTTCGTGCACACTGCACCAAAAGCAATTCGAGAGTTAGCATCTTGGGGGGTTCCTTGGTCAAGAGTTAAAGCTGGAACACGTGAAGCCGTTATCAATGCTAAAAAAACAACGATTACAGAAGACGAAGACCGACATGGACTTATCACATCAAGAGATTTTGGTGGAACTAAAAAATGGCGAACATGTTATACTGCCGATGCAACAGGACACACTATGCTGTTTGGTGTTGCTAACGAAGCTTTAAAACATGACGTTGATATTCGAGACAGAAAAGAAGCATTAAGCTTAATCCACGAAGATGGACGATGTTATGGTGCAGTTGTAAGAGATTTAATCACGGGTGAATTAGAAGCATACGTTGCTAAAGGAACTTGTATTGCTACAGGTGGATATGGAAGAGTATTTAAACAAACTACAAATGCTGTAATTTGTGAAGGTACAGGTCAAGCAATCGCAATTGAGACTGGTATTGCAACATTGGGGAATATGGAAGCAGTACAATTTCACCCAACACCAATCGTGCCATCAGGTATTTTATTAACTGAAGGTTGTCGAGGTGATGGTGGAATTTTGAGAGACGTTGATGGTCACCGATTCATGCCAGATTATGAGCCAGAGAAAAAAGAGCTTGCTTCAAGAGACGTTGTTTCAAGAAGAATGATCGAGCACATCAGAAACGGTAAAGGGGTTCCTTCACCTTATGGTTACCACGTATGGTTAGATATCTCTATTCTTGGTCGAGAGCACATCGAGAAAAACTTAAGAGACGTACAAGAGATTTGTCAAATCTTTAATGGTATTGATCCAGCAGATGAAGGTCCAAAAGGGTGGGCGCCAGTATTACCAATGCAACACTACTCTATGGGTGGTATCAGAACAAAACCAACAGGTGAGTCTCAAAACTTAAATGGACTGTTTGCTTGTGGAGAAGCTGCTTGTTGGGATATGCATGGGTTTAACCGACTTGGAGGAAACTCAGTATCTGAAACAGTTGTTGCTGGTATGATTATTGGTAACTACTTTGCAGATTACTGTTTAGAAAATGATGTAACAATTCCAACAACAACGGTTCAAAAATTCTTAGATGAGCAAGATGCTTACTTAGATGAGATTTTAGCTTACAATGGAAATGAAAACATCTATAAAATCAAAAACAGAATGAAAGAACTTATGGATGAAAAAGTAGGTATTTTTAGAGATGGTCCACACTTAGCTGAAGCTGTTGAAGAGTTAAAAGAGTTATTACAAAAAACAAAACAAATCACTGTTGCTTCTAAAGAGAGAGCAGGAAACCCTGAACTTGAAGATGCGTACAGAGTACCAAAAATGTTAAAAGTTGCGTTATGTGTAGCTAAAGGTGCACGAGACAGAACAGAATCAAGAGGAGCTCACTACAGAGAAGATTACCTAAAACGAGATGATGCAAACTGGTTAAACAGAACATTGACTTCTTGGCCAAATGCCGATGCTTTAGAGCCAGAAATCACTTATGAGCCATTGGACATCATGAAAATGGAGATGCCTCCAGCATTTAGAGGGTATGGTGCTAAGGGTATGATTATTGAGCATGAGCTTTCTGCAAAACGACAAGCTGAAGTGGATGAAATCACTGAAAAAATGCAAGCAGAAGGTAAAGATAGGCATGAGATTCAAGATGCATTGATGCCGTTTGAATTACCTATGAACTATAAAGAGAAAAATGAAAGAGCAGGAGATAAGTAATGAGCACACAAAAAGGTAGAGAAATTACAATTTCAGTACTTAAATTCAATCCAAGAAGTGCGGTTTCTAAACCACACTTTGTGGATTATAAACTAGAAGAGACTCCAGGAATGACTCTTTTCATTGCTTTAACAAAAATCAGAGAAGAGATTGACCCAGACTTATCTTTTGACTTCGTATGTCGAGCAGGTATTTGTGGTTCGTGTGGTATGGTGGTTAATGGTAAACCAGCCCTTGCTTGTAGAACACTTGTTGCAAGTTACCCTGAAGGAAAATTAACATTAATGCCAATGCCAGCATTTGAACTCATCAAAGACTTATCAGTAAATACTGGTAAATGGATGGATGGTATGTCTAAAAGAGTGGAATCTTGGATTCACTCAGATCATGAAGTCGATATTTCCAAACTTGAAGACAGAATTGACCCAGATGTGGCAAACGATACATTCGAATTAGACCGATGTATTGAGTGCGGTATTTGTGTTGCTTCTTGTGGTACTATGCTTATGAGACCTGATTTTGTAGGACCTGTTGGGTTAAACAGGGTTGCACGTTTTGAAATCGATCCACATGATGCACGAACTGCAGAAGACTACTATGAATTAATCGGTGATGATGACGGTATCTTTGGATGTATGTCATTAATGGCTTGTGAAGACCACTGTCCTAAACACTTACCATTACAAAACAAAATCGCTTACTTAAGAAGAAAGCTTGTAGCACTTCGATAAGCACTTTAAAGATGGGGGATATTCCCATCTTTATTCTTCAAAAAAACAGAAAAAGTTAATCAGCTTGATACAATGGCTGATTAACTTTTTCTATTTTAGGGCTATTTAAATTAGTTCATAAATTTAAAAAAAATTTTAGTTAGTAAAACGCATTGAAACACGAGAGCATCAATAAAAAGGGGTAACATGAATTTGGCCAATAACTACTTTTTACTCTATCACGGTACACAAATTGAGAAAGAGACAACATTTAATACCAATCAATATAAAAATAAAGCAGACTTTTTTGATATTGCCGCGTTGGTTCTATCTCCCACACGCAAAAATGCACAAAACTTTATTGGTCTGAATTCATTTAAAGAACTCGCTGAACAAATCTCAGACAGAGCACCTCACAATCTCAATGACTTATTGCAACTTCAACACTGTTTGATTGATGCCATTACAATTGATACACAAAATGAGGATTTAGAAAAACTCAATAAAGCCTTTACCTATTTAAAAGAGGAAGGAGTATTAGAAGAGGCCAACTACAATAAACTGCTCTCACTTTTTGACCCAAGTGAACTCTCCTCTAGAAATGATGAGAAAGAAACACTACCAACACACCATAACGATGAAGAGAAAAAAAGCTTCCATGAACACAAAGAGCAACTTGAAACATTGATTGCTGAACTTAAAACGCTATTTAACTCTGCAGAGTTCAAAGAGGAACTGGATAGCACACAAACGTACATGAACACACAAAAGTTCTCTATTGGTATTACTGGGGTTATGAATGCGGGTAAATCAACCATGCTTAATGCGCTTATGGGAAAAGAGATTTTAGGTAGTGCCGTTGTTCCAGAGACGGCCAATTTAACCATTGTAAAGTACAATGAAAACCCCAGTGCCAATGTCTTTTTTTGGAACAAACATGAGTGGGAGAACATTCACAGAAGTGCCACAGAGATTGAATCGATTGCTCAATTTTTACAAGAGACCAAAGATACTTTTGGGGATGAGTTAGAAGAGTATATTCTCCCTCAATCACGTTGTGAAGAGGTCGATATTAATAACTTAGCACTTTATACCTCTGCTGAAGCCAGCGGAAAAAAATGCAATTTAGTAAAATATGTTGAACTCAAATCGGATTTAGAGTTTTTAGCTGATGGCATTGAAATTGTGGATACTCCAGGATTGGATGACCCTGTTATTCAAAGAGAAGAAATCACTAAAGAGTACTTAAGTCAATGTGATTTGATGATACACTTAATGAATGTAAGCCAGAGTGCCACACTCAAAGATGTTGCGTTTATTATTGATGCCTTGTTGTATCAAAATATCTCCAAACTTTTAATTGTGATAACTCGAGCAGATATGGTCACTCCTAAAGAGCTTGAAGAGGTGATTAACTACACCAAAAGTTCGATTGAACAACAACTCAAAGCCCAAAACAAAGACAGTAAACTGGACTATATTTTAAATACCATTAAGTTTATTCCTATTTCGGGGCGTATGGCACTGTTACATCGAACAGGACGAGCACAAGAGGCCATTGATGCAGGTTACACTTTAGAGGATACAGGGATTTTAGAAATAGAGAATTATCTCAAAGAGACCCTATTTGGAAAAGATTCAAGCAAAACAGATTTGATTGTCAAATCGACCAAAACACAACTTCAAAAAACCATTGAAAAAGAGGTCAAATCCCTCAATTATGAAATCCTTCTTTTATCAAAATCTAAAGAAGAACTCGAAGCTGATTTACAAGAGTTTAACACTAAAAAAAGCACCAATGAGAAGATTTTTCAAGCCATGAGAGAGGACATTCATGTCTATAAAAATGATGCAAAAAACTACATGGAAACCTTGGAGACATTTTTAGAAAATGAGCTTTTAGATTTGCAAGTAGTAATCAAACAACGCATCTTTAATGACGTGCGATACTCATTTGAAAAGACAAAAAAACGTCCTGCTTCCTCACGAATTAAAACCATCATTGAAACGGCCATTAAAGATGGTATCATTGATGTGGTTCGAGACTATAGATATAAGTTTATTAAAAAATCTCAAGACATTGGAGAAGTGTGTGAACAAAAATATCACGATTTCGGATTTGTTCTAAGCCATAAAAATGACAACTTTGATGCTCGAGGTTTCTTTCAAGATGACTTTAAATCAGGGTTTTTAACCAGTTCCAATGAGGTATTGGTCACTCGAATTATTAATGAAGTAGCAAAAAGTAAAGCCAATAAACTGCCTGAAATGGACAGAAATATTGAGAAGTTTATCAAAGAGGAGTTTGAACCCATTGAAAGAAACATCAAAAGCAAAGCCAATGAAGTTTCTACTCAACTTATTGAGAGCTTCTTTAAAGCACTGCAAGAGCCATTGGATGTTTTTGAAGCCAAGCTGATTAAAGATGAAAAAACACTTCAAAATCAAATTGCACAGTTTGAAGAAAATGAAAAAAACAAAGAGAGTTTAACTCTTGAACTTCATCAAAAAATCAAGCAACTTGAAAACATTAACAAAGGACTTAAATCATGAGTATCTTAAGCAGTTTTGTTAAAGAGTATAAAGCCAACTTTGAACAAAAAGAAGAAGTTTTTGAGCAAGGATTAGTCGGTGACATCAAACGTGTGCGAGCCGCACTTTTGGATTCAAAATTTTTGCCTTCAAGTAAACTCAAAAATATTTTAGATAAACAAATACGCCGTGCCCGTTACCCAATGGAAGTTGCAATTACGGGACAATTTTCTTCAGGAAAATCAACCTTTTTAAATGCCCTACTTTCACGCAATATTTTACCAACAGGAATTACGCCTGTTACCTCTAAAGTAAACTTTATTAACTATGGAGAAGAGTACAAACTCAAAATCACTTATAAATCTGGAGCAGAAGAGTACGCACCCATTGATGCCATTGCAGAGTTTACAGACCAACGTCAAAAAGACATGGACGATATTAAATATCTGACACTCTATGCCCCTATGGATATCTTAAAAGATATCTCATTTGTCGATACCCCTGGTTTGAATTCGCAATCTCAAAGTGATACCGATACTACACGAAAAGTATTAAGAGACGTGGGTGGAATTATCTGGTTAACACTTATTGATAATGCAGGGAAAATGAGTGAGGCAGAAGTTCTGGAAGAGTACATGGAGCACTTCAAAAACAAATCATTGTGTGTTCTTAACCAAAAAGACAAATTCACCCCTGAACAAGTGGAGACCACCACCAAATATGTGAGTGAAAAATTTGCGAAATATTTTGCACAAGTCACACCTATTTCAGCAAAAATGGCATTGGAAGCTCGAGCTTTAGAAGAAGATGTCTTAATACAAGCCGAATACAACAAAGTCATTGACGAATTTAAAAAAGATTTAAAAGAGAATGATGTAGAAGATCTGCACTTTTTTGATGAAAAATTCAAAGCTTATAAAGAGGCAGTCAAAGCCATTCAGAATAAAGACAGCAGTATCAATCAACAATTCATCAAAGAATCCAATATTCAAGAAGTGCTTGACTTTATTGAAGAAAAAATCCGACCCCAAGCCGCTGAAGCAAAAGAGTTTGCGATTAAAAAAGATTTACGAAGTTTTTGCGATATTTTAATCAAAGAGTATGAAACCATCATTGCGGTATTTGATTCATTGGCAGATGTACTTAAAACAAGTGAGAGTGATATTTTAGAGAAGTTTGACCGTGTGCAACAAACCTATTCAAAAGAACTCTTTAGCATCTACAATGCACTTGAAGCCATCATGGAAAAGATGGCCAATGAGACTTTTAAAAATATCAAAAAACAAAAAGCGCACAGATATGAACAGAAGAACTCACTTTTAAGTAAAGATAAGTATGAAAAAATTGAGTATGAGACATACTGGATTGATTCAGACAATGTCTATAAAAATCTCTTTTACGATGACCAAACAGTGGATAAACTCTTTAAGCGAGCGATTAAAGAGCTTAAACAAATTGAGCTTTCAAGTGCAGAAGATTTTAGAAATGTCTATCGAACCCTTAAGCACAACGTCCAACGTTGGCAAGAGCCTTATGAACTTATCAGAAAGCATCGTGAAATTGCTTCTGATTCTGAGTTTTCTATTACACGACACTTTGCAGCCAAAGCGTATGAGAATATTTTAAGAAACTACCATCGAGCCATTTTAGAAAACATCTCAGCACTTCGTAAAAAGTTTGCTTATTTTAATGGTGCATTGAGTTACAGCTACATTCAAACCACACAAGCAACCATTGCGCACTTTGAACAACAAATTGCTGAATCTGTGGCACTGTATGAAAAAGAACCGACGAAATTTACCATTCATCATCCAAGAGAAGATGAAATCCTGACCAAACTCAAAGCCAATTTTGGATTTGAAAAAATAGAGGATTTTTTAACCTCAAAACGAAACTACTTGTTTAAAATTATCAAATACTCAAAAGAGCAATATTTGGAAATCAATCAAGAGCGAATCGAATTTGTTGAGTCTAAAAAAAGTCTTTATTTAGATAAAATCAATGATTTAAAAGCGATTAAAAAAAGCATTTAAGCAAGAGACGTTAATACTCTCTTGCTTTGGCATTTTTCATAATTAATAAAACGCCAATAACCGCAGCGATAAACGAAGCAAAAAATACACCCAATTTCACAGCATCAATCAGACTTTCATCTAAAAATGCCAAATGCGTGATGAAAATTGACATGGTAAACCCAATCCCTCCTAAGAAACCAACCGCCATGATATCACTCCAGTTCATCTCATCGGGTTTTTGAATCAGCTTCATTTTAGTCGCCAAATAAGTAAATCCAAAGATACCAATAGGTTTTCCAACAACAAGCCCTAATACCACCCCTAAAACAATCATAAAATGCGTCGATACGGTAGAAGGATTAATCACCACGCCCGCATTGGAAAACGCGAACAGAGGCATAATAAAAAAAGCTGAGAAGTTGTGTAAACCATGTTCGAGTTTCACTAAAGGATTTTGCACATTATCATAAGCATATGCAATGTTTTCTAATGCATCCATCTGCTTATGACTTAAAAGATTAATCGAATTAGAGTGTTCCTCAAACTCTTTAATGGCATACTGTGTGCTTTCTATAAAATGTATCTCATTGATTTTTGAACGAATAGGAACAGCAAAAGCTAAAAGTACTCCTGCAATGGTTGCATGTATTCCAATTTTATGAATAAAAATCCATAACAATACTCCTAAAATCAAATAAGGCCAAAGTTTAGTGATACCTTTAAAATTCATCAACCACATCATGGCATAAATGACAATGGCTGGTAAAAAGTATTGAGATTGAATTTCTGCTGTATATACAGTGGCAACGACTAAAACAGCACCCAAATCATCCACCACTGCAAGTGCCACTAAAAAAAGTTTAATAGCAGGATTAACACGTTTTCCTAAGAGCATCAAGATACCCAAGGCAAAAGCAATATCTGTGGCCATTGGAATACCAAATCCAAGTGGGTTATCTAAGTTTAATCCCACATAAATAAGTGCAGGTACAACCATACCACCTAAAGCTGCCACAACAGGAAAAGAGGCTTTTTGCACACTTGAAAGTTCACCACAAGCGAGTTCTCGTTTGATTTCTAAACCCACCATTAAAAAAAACAGCGACATTAAACCATCATCAATCCAATGTGTTAAGTCCATAGAGATGGTGGAATCACCTAAAGTCACCCCTAAAGGCATGTGCCATAATTGGTAGTATTCATCTCCCCACGAAGAGTTGGCTACCACAACAGCTAAAAAGGTCGCGATAAAAAGAATAATACCACTGAGCGACTCTTTTGAAACATATCTTTGAAAACTTTTCAACTGACTTATCATACAAAATCCTGTAAAATTTTTTTTATTTTATCAAGGGATTCTTATGCTTATATTAAATATTTCCCTTAAATAGGGATTGGGAATTAACTTTTGTTGATTTTATAGGCAAAGTAAAGACCTAAAATAAGAAAAACTGCAAGATAGAGATACGGATGCTCTGGAACAGGCATGGTTAAAACTCCTTTATAATTTTAAAGAGGAGTTTACTCCTCTTTTTTTTCGCACGACTCTTTTTTGCATGACGTATTAATTTTTAAAGGACAATACAAAGGGCACCATCCGATTAAACCCGTTGCTAAAGGAATAATTCCAATAACTCCCAACCAACTTTGAGCCACAACCCCATAAGCAATAATCGCAATACCTACAATAATTCGAAGTGTTTTATCAATTCCACCTACATTTTTTTGCATCATACATCCTTTTATAATATAATAATAAATTATACAAAAAAGTTGTCACATTCAGATTTCTTTCGGTAATTCAATGGTAATCATTGCCCCTTTATGGTGCTCATTGTCATACTCAAATTCAATATTTTGTGCACTGATCTTCCCTTTAAGATGTTTGGTTACAATCTCTTTACACATATAAAGTCCAATACCCGTACCATGTTTACTCTGTTTGGTGGTAAAATAAGGATCAAAAATCTTTTCAACAATCTTTTCAGGTATCCCAAAACCACTGTCTTTAATTTTAATGATCACCTTATTGTTCTGTTCATACACATCAATAAAAATAAGTTTTTGACCCTTTAATGTGCTTAATTGATCTTTGGCATTATTAAAAATATTGATTAAGACCTGTATGAGTTCATTGTCCAAAGAGTAGAGTTGTACTTCTTGGATATTTTTCACAAAAACAATACCTCTGTTTTGAAACTGTGCTTGAATGAGTTTAAAAGTTTTTTCAAATGCATCTTCAATCATAAAATGCTTTTTTGTTTTTTGTGGAATAAAAAAATTTCTAAAATCATCAATGGTTTGTGCCAAATATTGAGCTGAAGTAGTAATTACATCTAAAAATGAATCAAACTCTTTTTGATTGAGACTCTTCATTTCATATTTCAAACTCAATCCCGTAGCACTTGAAGTGATTGCGGAAAGTGGCTGCCTCCATTGATGTGCAATGTTGCCTATCATCTCTCCCATGGCGGCCATTTTTGATTGTTGCGCCAAAATATTTTGCTGAATAGCATCGTGTTTGGCATGCTCATTAATGGTTCTCTTATACTCATTAAACTTATTTTGAAGCATTTTAGAGACATAGGTTGAAATAAGTAAAAGAATCAAAGTTAAACTTGCTGTTGCCAAAATAATCTTAAGCACGTGCTCATCAAACTCTCTGTCAATATCTTTTTTCATGGATGTTAAAAGACGTTTCATATCATCTTCATAAAAACCTTTCCCAATAATCCAATTCCACGGCTTAAATCCTATTACATAACTGGTTTTTTCAACAAATTCAGAATCATTCTTATGGTGTTCATACTCTATATATCCTCCTGCATTTTCAGCTCTGCTTTTTATGTGTGAAAAAGAGATTTCATTGGAGAGATTTTTTTGTAATTGAGGCAAATCTTGTGCTAAAAAAAGGTTTTTGTCTTGTAGTTTTTTATTGGGATGTAAAAGAAAATCACCCTCATAATTGAGAATAAACATGTAATTATTATTAGACGATGTGAGCCGTTCAATGGTTTGCAAAATATGTTTTTGTTGTGCTTGTTCAAACTCATCGACATACTCTCCCGTACCAATATACCAACCATACGGTTTAAACTTTTTATTAAATCCGATTTTTTTATAACTGTGTTCAAAGTCATTGGGTTTATGATACGACCAAGAGAGGAACCCTTCATTCTCTTTTTTAAGTTGTTCAATAATTTCACGTGTTAAATAACGTCCTGAGCCCTCTTTAAAGTTATAAAAGCTGCTGCCTTCAAGAGATTTATTAATGGGCAATAAAATACATTTATAATCAAAAGAGTAGATAAAAAAGTAGCCTCTTCCATCATTAAAACGAATTGCTCTTAACGCATCTTTGATGAGTTTTGTAACAGCATTTTTCCCTTTATGTTGGTGTTCATTGTAGATTTCTGTCGCAATGGCATGTGCTTCATAGACTCTGTGTTTCAAAGATTCACGCAGTTTTTTTTCTGTAGAGGCTTGCTCTTTTTGAATATAGGTGTGTATCTTTTCAACATCATTTTTTATCTCTTTTTTGCTGGAAAGCATAAAGTTTTGTTCCAACTCTTTTTTTTCTATTTCATACGAGATTTTATTCTCTGTATATAAAAAAAATGTTAAAACTACTGCCAAAAAAAGAATAAATATTGCAGGAGAATATTTAATTATTTTTAATATACGTTGTTCACTTTTATACATTATTTAGCCCTTGAAATGCAAATTCTATCAAATTTTATTTAACAAATCAACAATATTATTTATGTTACAATTTGGCATGTATAACTTAAAATATATTCAACACTATCCAAAAGAGTTGCAACAACAAGTCACTCATCTGATTCAACAGAACAGATTAAAAGATTATTTGCTTCAAAAATATCCCCAAATGCATGATGTCAACAATGACAAACGGTTGTATGAATTTGTCATGGAGTATAAAAATGAACACTTTAAAAAGTATCAGCTTTCAAAAGTTGCCTATGACTCCAAATTGCAATGTAACAACTCTTTAGGAAACAACATTTTCGTCACACGTATTCAAGGCAATAAACTCAAAACCAAAAACAATATCAATATTGCTACGGTGTTTAAAAAAGCACCTTTTTCTTTTTTAGAGATGATTGTGGTGCATGAACTTGCTCATTTGAAAATCAAAGAGCACAACAAAGCGTTTTACAACTTATGTCAACATGTTCAAGAAAACTATGCACAAATTGAGTTCGATTTTAGACTCTTTTTAACCCACATTGAGCATGATAAAAATCCTTTTACCTGATTTTTTTACATCTTAATGACATAAGGGTGTAAACAAAATGTCTCAATTTTTTCGGGTAATAACGTAACACAGCTCCAAAAATTCCCTAAAAAAACCCTTATTTCTTTAAAAAAGCCTTAAAATAGGCTTTCTTAAGTTTTTATCCACTTGCATCGCTATTTTTTGTATATATAATGACCTATAAAAGAAGGTGATATGCCTCTTTTTTTCCTTTTTTACACACTTTAGTCGTTTCAAGTAGCATTATGTGTATAATCTACAGTTTAAGTTTAATTTTCATTTAACATTTATTTTGAGAAACTAACAAAAATTAAAACAATTGGAGAAAATATGAAAGCTTCAGATCTATTTGTAAAAGCTTTGGAAAACGAAGGTGTTGAATATATTTTTGGTATCCCAGGTGAAGAGAACTTGGACCTTCTTGAATCATTACGAGAATCTAAAATCAAACTTATTTTAACAAGACATGAGCAAGGTGCAGGTTTTATGGCAGCGACCTATGGTCGATTAACAGGTAAAGTGGGTGTATGTTTAGCAACACTTGGGCCTGGAGCAACCAACTTTGCAACAGCTGCAGCGTATGCACAACTTGGTGGTATGCCAATGTTGATGATTACAGGACAAAAACCAATTAAAAAATCGAAACAAGGGCGATTCCAAATTGTTGATATTGTTGGTATGATGAAACCCATGACAAAATATGCAAAACAAGTTGTAAATGGTAATAACATCCCTTCAATGGTAAGAGAAGCATTCAAAATTGCAACTTTAGAGCGTCCAGGTGCCGTTCATATTGAACTTCCTGAAGATATTGCTGCGGAAGAAGTGGATGACAACATCTATCCAGTGCAAACATTCAAATACCCATATGCAGATAAAACAGCCATTTTAGATGCGGTTAAAATGATTGAAAAAGCAAAACGACCATTGCTTTGTATTGGTGGTGGGGCAAACCGAACACGAATCGGCAATGCATTAACAGATTTCGTTAACGACACAGGTATTCCATTCTTCTCTACTCAAATGGGTAAAGGGGTTATTGATGAGAACCACAAACTTTGTTTATCAACTGCGGCACTCTCTAAAGATGACTTTATTCACTGTGCCATTGACAGAGCGGACTTAATCATCAACGTTGGTCACGATGTTATTGAAAAACCACCATTTTTCATGGAAAATACGCCAGATGCAACCAAAGTTTTACACATCAATTTCTTCCCATCTGAAGTAGACGATACTTATTTCCCACAAATGGACCTTATTGGGGACATCGCTTCAAACATGAACCAAATCACCAACGCCATTTCAAAACAAGAGCACTGGGATTTTGATTATTATGTACGATTAGCCGATGAGATTCGAACACGATTGAACAAATACTTTGGTGATACACGATTCCCAATCTTACCTCAAAAAGCTGTAAGAACCATCCGACAAACACTCAATGATGAAGATATCGTTACTCTTGACAACGGAGTATATAAAATTTGGTTTGCAAGAAACTACCGATGTGCACAACCAAATACACTTCTTTTAGATAATGCTCTTGCAACAATGGGTGCAGGTCTTCCATCTGGAATGGGAGCTAAAATGGTACATCCTGAAAGAAAAGTTGTTTCTGTGTGTGGTGATGGTGGATTCATGATGAACTCACAAGAGCTTGAAACGGCTGTAAGATTAGGTTTAGACTTAACTGTTATTATTCTAAATGACAATGCATACGGTATGATCAAATGGAAACAAGCAGGTATGGGATTTGATAACTTCGGTCTTGACTTAGGAAACCCTGATTTTGTTAAATATGCAGAGTCATATGGAGCAACAGGTCACCGACCAACATCTTGTGAAGAGTTTGAAAAAACACTTTCTGAGTGTGTAAATGGAAAAGGTGTTCATTTAATTGATTTAGCAGTAGATTATTCACTCAATCACGCCATTTTAAATGAACTGTTAGCTAAAAAAGAGTGTATGCTATAATAAACAAAATTTATCAATAATAAAAGGAATGCAATGAGTACAATAGAAGTAACATCACCATTTGACGGAAAAGTAGTAGGAGAAGTACCATTTAAAACAGTTGAAGAAGTAGAAGCAGCGATTGATTTAGCACATGCAACTTTCTTAGACCACAAAAATGCTTTACCTAAATACAAAAGAGTAGAGATCTTAGAAAAAGTTGCTGAGATCATGTCTTCTCAAGTTGATGAGTTAACAAAACTGTGTGCGAGCGAAGGTGGTAAACCTTGGATGGATTCACAAGTTGAAGTTTACAGAGCCATCAATGGTGTTAAACTTGCTATTGAAGCATTAAGTGCACAAGAGGGGAAAGAGATTGCAATGGGTCACACTGCTTCATCTGCAAACAGAATGGCATATACATTTAAAGAACCTATTGGAGTGGTTGCAGCAATTTCTGCATTCAACCACCCATTTAACTTAGCCGTTCACCAAGTCATTCCAGCGATTGCAGTGGGGTGTCCAGTTGTAATTAAACCTGCAACTCAAACTCCAATGTCTGCAATTCGATTGGTTGAAATCTTAGAAGAAGCAGGTCTTCCAAAAGGTTGGGCACAAGCAGTTGTTTGTGATAGAAACGGTGGAGAACTTTTAGCAACATCTCCAAAAGTAAATTTCTTAACATTTATTGGTTCTGGTGCAGTTGGATGGTACTTAAACTCTAAAGTTGCAAACGGTACAAGAGTAGCGTTAGAGCACGGTGGAGTCGCACCTGTTATCGTTGAGCCAGATGCTGATATTGCTGATTTAATTCCGTCAATTGGTAAAGGTGGTTTCTACCATGCAGGTCAAGTGTGTGTATCGGTTCAAAGAGTATTTGTACACGAATCAATTTGTGAAGAAGTAGCAACTAAATTAGCCAATTACGCTTCTAACTTAGTTGTAGGAGATCAGTTAGACCCTAAAACGGAAGTAGGTCCATTAATCAACAACAATGAAGTTGACAGAGTTGAAGAGTGGGTCAATGAAGCTATAACTAAAGGTGGAAAAATCTTAACTGGTGGTAAGAGAATCTCTGCATCGTGTTATGAACCAACGGTTATTTTAAACCCTGCAGATGATGCACTTGTGTCAACTAAAGAGGTATTTGGACCAGTTGTTTGTGTTTACTCTTACAACGATATGGAAGAGGCAATTGACAGAGCAAACCAATTAGAAGTCTCTTTCCAAGCAGCCGTATTTACTAAAAACATCGACAATGCATTAAGAGCAGTAAAACGACTTAATGGTACGGCCATTATGGTCAATGACCATACTGCATTCAGAGTTGACTGGATGCCATTTGGTGGTGCAAAAGCATCAGGACTTGGATTAGGTGGTATTCATCACTCTATGGAAGAGATGACCAACGAAAAAATGATGGTTATCAAATCACCTGTGCTGTAATCACACACCATTTTCTTTCTTTTAAAAGGGAGGCCTTCGGGCTTTCCTTTTTTTTATACACAATTTTGATACAATAATTTCATGAAAAAAGTAATGACTCTGTTATGCCTGAGCACATGGCTCTTTGGCTTCTCACTAGAAACACTGCAAAGTAAGTTTTACACTGATGTAATTGAGAAGAACATCTATAAACACCATTTTCAATCTTTTTTGCAAAAAGAGTGCACTATTACCGATGAATTCTGTATTGACAAAACCATACAGCGTCTAAAAACGTGGGAATCCACACAAGATAATCGATATTTACAATACCGTCTTAATGAACGTTCACAAGAAATTTTATTAACGCCTTTGCAAGTTCAAAAAATAAAAAACCAAATTCTTAAATTGGTTCAAACCAAAAATATCACAACATCACAGTACATCACTTTTATCAATTTGCAACTGCAACGTTTGAGTATTACTTTTTATGATGCGTCAAACAAAGAGGTATACATCATTGGAACGGACCTGATTTCAACAGGCAACATGGAAAAAGAAAAAGAGGTCAAAAAAGGAGAAGACCACTATTTAAAAACACCCAGTGGCATTTTTAAAAACCTCAAAGGATGGCGTTCAGATGGGGAGTTTAATCCCGTTAAAAAAACTTTAGGATATGGTCAAAAAGGTCGATTTGTTTTCTACTTTGGACGACAACCCTCCGTTCGATACAACACTTTTGACAAAAATAATAATAAAATCTCTAATCCTTTGGATTACAAACTGATTAAAGATGATTTAGAGTTTGCCATGCATTCACATGAATCAACTAAAAAAATGGGGCAACCCCACTCACATGGATGCATTCGAATCACACATGAACTCAACCTTTTTTTAGATGAAGAGTTAATCTTGCATGCCAATAATTTAAAAAATGGTCGTTGGATGAATCTCTCAAAAGCTCCTGAAGATTATAAGAATAAGAGTTATTCCGGTCAATATCTGCTCGTTGTGGATAAAATTTAATAGACTCTTGTTTAAATTTGTATTATAATAGCCAAGGGATAACCCCAACTTCAAATCAAATAGGTTAATGACGTGGATGATTCAAACTCTGTTAAAAGTACGTACCGTGCGTATGATCCCATTTATGACAAAGTAGCGGAGATTTCTACACTTATTCGGGCAAAACAAGACTTCGATGGTGCAGCAAAAATTGCATTAGAGAATAACATTACACTCGAAGAAATTGTCAATAAAACCATGAAACTTGGTATTTTTGATATTGCAAAACTGGCAGATCATATCAACAAACTCAAGTAAAGCTTCAATTTTTTTAAAAAATCTCACTTTTTTGCTTTTTTGCTTTAAAAAAAAGTCCATTTTTTTAAAAAATTTCATTGCTATAAAAGCCTAAAAAAGCCACCTCTTAAAAAAAATCATTTTTTTTAAATTCATTTTGAAATTTTTTTTCAACTTTTAGTTTATAATTCGATAAGTAGAATAAGGAAACGCTCGTTCAGAGGTCTCAAAAACTTCCCGCACCGCCAAATGCATAGAAAAGTTTTTGAGAATTGTTGATGTGTACTCTGCTATAAGAGTGCACTCATAGTAACAAATTAAACTTACTCGTAAGTTAAACAGGAGAAAGCCGATGTTAAAGTTTTTGTTGGTGCCATTATTGGTGTTCAACTTGTTCTTGTATGCCAATGAGATGCCATCAAGCCAAGAGGATTTACAAGTCAATGATGTGTGTGATACACTCTATGACCAATGTATTGAAAAATGCGATGAAAAAGAGACTGAAAATGTTGCATGTTATTCTAAGTGTGAAAACATTTACGAAGAGTGTGTGATTAAACAAGAACAACAAATTCAACAACAGTAACCCTTATTCTCCTTATTCTACAGATTGTCTCGGGAGAATAAAATGAGCGAATTTCTTTTAACAGATGAACAAAAACGAGAAGAGAAGAAAAAAAGAGATCTGTTAAGACAGTTAATCTGTGAAGTGGTACACGAATATAAAAACAATCGACGTTTGGATTCAGCCTCTTCAATCATAATTAATAACAATATTACATTTGAGGATATCGTTAACAGTACCGTTAAATTAAATATTAACAATTTAGCTGTACTTGCAGACAGAGTAATCAGTTTAAAACAATGAAAAAAAAGAGTAAAGAAGAATCACTACAAGCAATTGAAGGCATTAAGAACTTTGTTGCATTTTTAGACATGTTGAAACAACTCATTCGAACCCCATCAGTAATCGGTTCGGAACACTCTTTCTTTCTTTATTTAAAAAGAGAGTTAGAAGAGATTGGAATTCAAACATACTATTATGATGGATTATTAGTAGCACAAGGAAGCCATCCAAATCATGGAATGCTCAGTGCTCATATTGACCGTCATGGATTAGTTTGTACGGGTCCCAACGAGTTTCAATATGCTGCGTTTTTAGCTAAAAACCGCTCTGATTTAAAAGGAAACTCTGTATCAGAACAGACCTTTCAACAAATCACATCACGCTATTTAAATCAAAAAGTACAAGCGTATGAACCTTGGAGTGGAAGCTATTTAGGTATGGGTGAAATCACCAAAAGTTATATGTGTCCAGAGATTAATAACTTGGTATTTGAAATCAATGGCTTGGAACATTTGCAACCAGGAACGCCCATAGCCTTTAACGATAAACTGGAGAACAAAAGTGGTATTTTAAGTGCACAACTGGACAACGTTATCAGTGCAGCGATTATCATCTATTTGTATCAAAATGGGTATCAAGGTACTGCATTTTTCACTGCACAAGAAGAAGCAGGAAAATCGTGGCGTTATGTGCATGAGTGGTTTCAAAAAAAGAGACTCTTTACCAATGAATTGTTGGTTTTAGACACCAGTCCATATGATACAAGAGAACAAGCCGATGCGCAACAGATTGTTTTACGAAACAAAGATGCCAATGCACGATTCAAGTCACCATTGCTAAAGACACTTAAAACATTTTGTCATCACAACAACATAGCGTTTTCATGCAAAGATATGTACATTCAAGAGTTGAATAAACTAAGAAAAGAGAAACACCAACCTCTTCTGTCATTAGGTAGTACAGAGATGGGAAGAATTACAAAAGAGTCGCGAGGTGCCATTCAAGGAACCACACTGCAAATACCAACAACAGGTTATCATACTGTTGAAGAGAGTGCTTCAGTGTTATCGGTTAAAACGGTACTGTATATATTAACGCAACTCTATATTAAACAAAAACAAGAAAAAGGGAAATAACGCCATTATGAAAATAAAATCAAATAAAGAGTTAGTCAAACTCTACTATGAAGAGCTTTGGAATAAAAACAACAAAGACTACATTGACATCTTATTTGATGATAATATCACGTTCCACGGTTCATTGAACATCAATGCTGTGGGGAAAAAAGAGTTTGAAAAGTACATGGACAATATCTTAACAGGTATTCCAAATCTTTTCCACGGTATTGAAACCATGATTTGTGAAGGTGATGCAATTGCCGTTCGAGCCATTTATAATGGAACACACAAAGGTAAGCTTTTTAACTTTGAAGCAAGCGGAAATAGAATCAAATATAACGGTGCTTCATTTTTCAGATTTCAAGAAGGGAAAATTGTAGATATTTGGGTATTGGGAGATTTAACCAACCTCTACAGTCAATTGGAGAAAAAAACATGACACAAATCAGCAATAAAATCTATTGCGATGACTTTTTGCTCCATGTGGATATGCCAACAAAACTGTTGCCCAATCCATACCATGACTTGCCATTTTTAGTGATTAAAAACTTTTTATCATCTGAAAACTGTGAGCATATTTGTGATGCCATTCAAGAAAGCAACAATGCATGCGATGCTAAAATACGCAAAAGTTCTGATTTGGTCTTGGATGAAGCACTTAAAACCGATATTCGAAAGACAAAGATTTATGACTTGGAAACCTTGTATACCAACGTATATAAGAGTGTTTTTTTAGAGCATAAAGAGGAGATTGAAGCATTTTTTTCTGTGGTATTAACCACTTCAACGCAAATTCAAATGCTTGAGTATACGAAAGGGTCATTCTATAAAGCACACAGTGATGACTCCAATGTATTGCTCAAAGAGAGTGAGATTGTGGGTTTTTTACCCGTGGCACCACAAAGAAAAGTGACTTCCGTTCTGTTTTTAACAGAGCACGATGAAACACTGACTACGCCATACTCATTCAGTGGAGGAGAGCTTGTTTTTAACTATTTGTATGATGAAACACAGCAAAATGTAAAACTCTCTCCACAAAAAGGGGACATGGTATTGTTTTTAAGTAATCCATTTTTTACACATGAGGTTCTACCTGTAAAAGAGGGATATAGGCTGACATTGGTACAGTGGCATGATGCAATTGTGCAATAAATGTCTGAAAAAATTTAAAATAAAATCATAAAAGCGTTAAAAAAATACGCTAAAATTATTGTATAGAAATATAAGAGGATTGAGTAATGGATTCGATTATTTATGAGCTTAGAGCAAACAATGTTACAGAGGAACACATTGAGCTCATCATGTCAAAAATCAAAAACAGATTATCTGAAGAGAATCTGGATGCTGAACTGCAAAAATTAGGTTATGACAAAATTTTTACAGTCGATTATGATGATTACTATGATGACGATATTGATGACTTTGAATCAATGCACAAAAGTTCATACCGAGATTTTGAAGAGTAAAACTTACTTTTCAATTTTTTCATCAGTTTTAAGATTGTACAATTACGCTTTAATACAACCAAAGAGATAGTATGCAATTAAATCAAGAACAACTGAATGAATTCAATAAAAATGGTTTTTTAGTTTTACGCAACTTTGCACCACAAACGTTGTGCGAAGCAATATTGCACAAAGCAAAACAACATTTAGAAGCCAAACAGCTTCCCATAGAGAGTGAACAAGAGTATCTCCAACAAGAGGACTCTTCAGTTACAGTACGACGACTGCGACAAGTTTATAAAAGAGAAGCTGTTTTCCAAGAGTGGATGACATATGATGAAATTCGCCCTATTTTAAAACAGGTTTTAAAAGATACCCCTGTACTGACACTCGCACACCACAACTCTATTATGACCAAAATGCCTCAAATCAGTTCTCGCACCTTTTGGCACCAAGATGTACGATACTGGAACTTTGAAACCTCTGATTTGGTCTCAGTATGGTTGGCATTGGATGATGAGTATTTAGAAAATGGTTTATTGGAGTTTATTCCTGGCTCACACACACTTCAACTTGAAAAAGAGCAGTTTGATGAGATGAGTAATTTTTTAGATGATCACCAAAAAAACAAAGCCCTCATTGAACAAAAAGTGCACACCAATTTACATCAAGGAGATGTGGTTCTTTTTCATTGTAAAACCTTGCACCATGCAGGAAAGAATATCACGGATCAAGCTAAAATCTCTTTTGTATATACGGTTAAGGCAGCCCATAACAAAGCTCTTAAAGACACACGAAGTGACTTTGAAGAGGTTGTTTTAGACTAAATCTCTAAAGGAAGCTCCATGACAAAACGAGCTCCTAAAGAGCTGTTGTGTACATACATCTTTCCTTTTAAATGGTCATGAACAATTTTGCGACTCATATGAAGTCCTATTCCTGTACCTCTGCTTTGATGTTTGGTGGTAAAGTACAAATCAAACACTTTTGGTAAAATCTCTTGAGGAATTCCTCCTGCATTATCTTCAATGGAAATAACAACCGTTTCATGGATATTTTCAACATTTAAAACGATCTGAGGATTTTTTATTTTTCGCTCTAAAATAATATCCCGTGCATTGTTAATAACATTGATAAAGACTTGTATGAGCTCTTTTGGAATGGTTTTAATCCGTATTGGTTCCACCGTGTAATTTTTATGTAATTTAATATTATTGGATTTTAATGAATCATTGACAATACTCAAACCTTGTTCTAAAACCTCTTGTACACTTGCTTCTTGAATACTTCGATCATCTTTGACAAAATTCCTAAACGTATCAATGGTTTCAGAGAGATATTGCGTACTTCTTGTAATCCCATCCAAATAATTATACAGCCCCTCTTTGTTTAAAACTTCCAGTTCATAATGCAATTTAATTGCAGAAGAGGATGAAGCAATAGCACTCAAAGGTTGTCGCCATTGATGTGCGATGTTCCCTATCATTTCTCCCATTTGAGCCATCTTTTCTACTTCAAAAAGTTGTAACTCATGCTCTCGACTTTTTTGAACCTCTTTTTTAATTCGCACCTCTAAGGAGTTATTTAATTCTTCGAGCTCTGCTCTTTTTTGTCTGAGTTTTTGTGTACTCTCTTTAATTCTTATAAGCAAATTCTCTCTGAAATTCACCTCTTTATAAATCAAAATAAAAATCAAAATATTGATCAATGTAAAAAGACCATAACTGTAATAACTCTCTTCTTGCAAGTGAGCCAATTCATCGCTGTCTTGATAAACGACAAAATATGCCATCTTTTGATTTTGAATATTAAACAGAGGTAAGAAAGTCGCAATTTTATGTTTGTGCCCTTCACTTGTTTTTCCCAACTCAATTTCTAAACTGAACTCTTTGTTCATACGCATTTTTTCATTGATGGTCTGTTTTAAATCATTTTGAAAAACTTTATAAATTTGTTGCTCTTCTTGTTTGATTTTACGAATGGCTTCTCGCACCAATAAAATATAGGCTTCGCTCTCAATGCTTTTAGAGTAGTAATCTTTATACTCTTCAAAAATCTTACGATCATACACCTCTTTATTAATTAAAAAATGAGTATGTACATCAAACACCTCTTCGACTTTATGAGCAAAAGCTTTAACACTAAAGGAGGTCTCTACACTTCCTAAATACTCTTTTTTTGTATTAAATAAAGGATACACATAACGAAATCCAGGAACCACACGCCCCATTTCTAAGCCCATAATGGGTTTGTGATATTTGTTGACAGACTCTACACTGTAGCGAATATTTGTAAGGTCATCCCCAAAACGTTCAGGTTTATGCATACGCAAAAAAGAGTCATTATTGGGAAGATGAAAATGAATCTGTTTAAAGTTAATCGATGAAAGATAGATATAATCTTCTTTAAGAAGATTATACAACCTTTCTCGTTCTTTGTGTGCAAAGGCATTAATGATTTCGGGTTTATTGATGTACCCTTTAAAGACGGTATTTGCAAGAGTTTCAAAAGAGTTATATACGGTATTAAATTGGGTGGTTACCACTTTATTGGCTGCATTTAAAAGTGTGATTTTTTTAGAATCACTGATTTGATTGATTACGAATACAATCACCATTTCGCACAATAAAAATGCGCCAATGATGTAGAGATTTTTTCTGTTTTTTTTCGTCACTGTAGCCTCAAAAATCTTTAGATAACACTATAGTAACGAAGAGATAATTAAAAGAAAACTTATCACAAAAATGTTATTTTAAAAATCTGCTCCATCTGCGAGTTTATGGACTGTTGGGCGCTTATTGTAGTCCAATGCAACGATCACAATCTCATCAACTTGAATGATGACTTGATTGGTGGTTTTATTACGTAATTCACACTTCACTGTAATGGAGGTTTTCCCCACACGTACAATTTCGACCCCAGAAACTAAAATATCTCCAATATTGGCTGAACTTTTAAAAACCACTTCCGACATCTTCACCATAGCAATACGATTAGTATCCAGTAAGTTTGCTGCAAAAATAATAGCGTCTTCATCTACCCATGCCAATGCCATACCACCAAATAGAATTCCTGCTGCATTTAAATGCGGATACATGACCATTCGTTGTGTACCATACTTCATACTTCTTCTCCGAACTTTTTTCTAATTAATATATACTATATCTTTATTTAAAAAAAGGAATGTTTAATAACTCATTTGCGTTATTTTATCTAATTTAAACAGTTCATACGTTTTGGGGATTTTCTTCAAACTTTCCAAATCAAAAGGCTTTAAGCCTTTGGTATTAAGTGCCAAAGAGATGAGCTCTTTATTGTATTCAAGTACCTCATCATCGTTTAAATACTCTTGCACATCCACCCATTTTGCATCGACAATTTCGGCAGTGTCACTGATATTAATCTCTGCACTTAATGGCGTGGCTTTACAGATAATATACAAATTGCTTTTATCAAATTGATGTGGGTAGAAATGACCCAATGAGATGATGGAATCAAACACCACATCCACCCCTGTCTCTTCTTTGACCTCACGTGCAACTGCTGTTGAAATCATCTCACCATCATCAATATGACCACCAGGTAATTTATACGTTGTTTTAGAGATACGTTCTTGTATGACCAATACTTCATTGGCATCATTAAGCACCACTACACCCACACCCAAGGTATGATTGGATGCTGTAGGAATGATAGGATTATTGGCAATCTTTTTCACCATTAACAGTCGCGTGGTTTGACAGGTATGAAAGGTAAAACCATGCATGCTCAAATAAGGAATTAAATAGGAGTGTTCAATATCCAAATATATCCATAAAAGATTACGTTTTCCCTCTTTAAGTTGTTGGATGAGTTGTTGTAAATTTTTTTCAAATTGCTCTTTATTATTAGGGATGCTTTCACTTTTAACGGTTACGCCATTATAAGGGTCAAATACCACTTCAAAACACCCAATCGATTCTGTAAAATATTCCATTATTTTCCTTTGTGGTATTATAACAAGCTCTTTTGAAACTTATATAAAAATTTTATATAACTTCAATCCAAGATATATTAAAATGCCACATGCAAACAAATTATGAACACATTAAAATCTATACACTTTTAGCACTGTGCGTGCTTTTTTGGTCGGCAAACTTTATCTTAGGACGATACTTACACGATGCACTCTCTCCCATAACTTTGGCTTTTTACCGATGGATGGGTGTATTTTTTTGTATTTTGCCTTTTTTAATTAAAGAGTTTAAACCCATCATGCAGGCTTTAAAAAAAGATTTCATCTATTTAAGCATACTCTCCATACTCTCTGTGAGTTGCTTTAATACGTTTTTATATATTGGCTTACAAGATACCATGGCTACGAATGCATTGTTAATCAACTCTGTTTTCCCTATTTTAGTGCTTGTATTGGCTTTTATTATTTTAAAAGATAAAATCAGTCGATACCAACTTTTAGGAATTGCATCTTCAACGGTTGGGGTTGTTTTTATTGTATTACAAGGGGACTTTCAAAAAATCAGCACGTTTGAACTCAACAGAGGTGATTTATTTGTGATGTTGGCTTCTTTGTCTTGGGCCATGTACTCCGTACTGTTGCGTTATAAAAAAATCACGCTCAATCCCTTGCAGTTTCTCACAACAACGGTCACCATAGGCTTGATTGTACTGAGTCCATTTTATTTTATCTATACTGATAACTTTGCCTATGATTGGATTGAAGTGAAACTGCATTGGCACTTTATTGCTTTTATTATTATCTTTCCCTCTATTTTATCGTTTCTTTTTTGGAATCATGGAATTTTAGAAATCGGGGCCGAAAAAACAGGACAATTCACACACCTTATGCCTATTTTTGGTGCCATTCTGGCTTTTATTTTTTTAAATGAAATGCCAAAATTCTACCACCTCTTAGGAGTGGTATTTATTTTCAGTGGAATTTATTTTTCACTGTTTCTAAAACGTAAACGCTGATTACTTCTCCCAAGCAATCAGTGCCCAGTAGTTATACTGTTCCGCTTGAGCATCTTCATCATCTAAACCATCATAATAGTCTTCAAGCTTCTCAATCTCCTGTGAAGTTAACGTATCCAGACTCCATTGCACGCTCTTTATAAAATTTTCTTTGGAGTCATACTGCTCTCGTCGCCCTTCACTTTTTAAGTACGTCAGTGTTGGATTAATACCCATGCCATATAAAATATTTAATACATAGATATAATCGGGTTTATCAAATATCTGTTTATTTAGCACTTTTAAGATTTTTTTATCTACAAAACTGCCACCCACTTTATAGGTGATATAGACTCTTTTTTTGGCTTTAGCATTGATTTTTGTTAGGGCATCTTTCATGTCCACAACTTCCATTGATCGTGAAGCTAAAACTATATCAGCTTCTGGAATATCCTTCCAATCATCTTCCCAAGAAGCTTGTATAGGTGAGATATTTTGCACACTCTGTTTTTGCATGTTTTCATTCAACAATTCCAACATCACATCAGAGTAATCCAAAGCATACACTTGTTTCACTTTTTGGGCTGCTTTGATACTGATATTTCCCACTCCACACCCCACATCAAGAAAAGAGGAACACTCATCAAAATTGATGTGAGAAAGCAGTTCGTCGTTATAAATGCTTTTATGAATCTTTTTATTCATAGAAGGTGCTTTTTTATTCCATGCTTGTCTATCTTTGAGTTTAAATGTTGAAGCTTGTTTTTGTTTCTTATACAACTCATTAAAATCAATATCTTGGTAATTCATCTGTTTTCCTTTTCACTTTTTTTCACCCAATACCCTGCAATAATTGAACCAGAGATATTATGCCAAATACTAAAAATGGCGCCAGGTAATGCGCCTAAAGCGGTAAAATATTTCATGGCTAATACCACTGCCAATCCTGAGTTTTGCATCCCAACTTCAATGGCGACGGTTTTACAACTTTTATAATCAAAGCCAAACCATTTGGTGATATAAAAACCACCCACTAATCCCACAAAATTATGGCAAATAATAGCCAACATCAATGACAATGCAATGGTGGCGATTTTTTGTTGATTTAATCCAATGATAATACCAATAATAAATACAATTGCTATAATTGATAAAAATGCGAAGAAATCATGCCTTTTATCAATAAAACGATGAAAATAATGATTTAAAATAAGACCCACAACCACGGGAATAAAGACAATTTTTAAAATACTTAAAAGCATACTTGTTGCCGGTACGGGTACGGTTTGCCCCACATACAAAAGTGTCAAATAAGGAGTCACAATAATAGAAAGCAGTGTAGAAACCACTGTCATGGTAATAGAAAGAGCCACATCTGCTTTGGCTAAATAAGCAATCACATTAGATGCCGTACCACCTGAAACCGCTCCTACAAGCACCATCCCCACTAACAGTTCATTCGATAATTCAAACAATTTTGAGATAATAAATGCTGCCAATGGCATCAATAAAAACTGCAATGAAACAGCCAAAGCGATCATTTTAGGACGTTTTAATACACGTTTGAAATCTTCAATTTTAAGGGTAATTCCCATACAAAACATAATGGTAATAAGCAGTGGAATAATCCAACTTTTAAAGCCAACAACTAAGTTGGGTTGAAGATATGATAAAAGGGAAAAAAGAATAGCCCAAAGAGGGAAAAGTGTAACACTTTTTTTTAACATGCAACTCCTAAGTCATCATACTCAATAGAGTATGAAAAATTCATACTCTATTGTTGCATATTTCCTTTGAAGCCCTTATTAGCTCTGTTTTCTTGCATACGTTCGTTTTGACCTTTTAAAAGCTCAAGCTCACTGATTTTACCATCTTTATCTTTATCAAAAGCATTAAAATCAGGGGCATTGCCTGCATTTCTCATGGGCATTCCCATATTGGCTTTTTGCTCCATACGTTTTGCACGAACGTCATAAAACTCTTTTTCACTGATAAAACCATCTTTGTCCACGTCATACATCTCAAATGACATGGGTCCACGTACAGGCATATTTTCAGCACTCAAACCAAATGGCACAATACAGAATAATGACACTAAAAGTGCACCTATTTTCAGTTGCGTTTTCATGATATACTCCTTATTTTTTCTCTATTTTTATTATACTCTTTTTAAAAATAAAAGCACATCAAGGAGTAAAAATAAATCTCGAATAAACAATGCATATAACTATAATACTAAAAAAGATTCACATAGTTTCAGCCATTGCTATGGCGGTTATGCTAAACAGAAATAAAAGATAAAACCATCCCTTTTAAACTCTAAATCAATGGCAACAACTCGTGTGTACTTTTGACTTTGGCAAAAAGGTAATTTAACCCTGCCATAAAAGCATGATGCACCTCGTTAGCTGAGACAACTTTATCACTAAACGTTAAATCTTTTGTTGCACATGCATCGTGTGCCACTTCACACACATACCCTTTATCAAAAGCTGCACGAACCGTTGAATCGACACACATATGACTCATCATTCCACATATGACTAACTCTTTTACTTTCAAAGATTCTAAAACATCTTCCAAATTGGTCTCTAAAAAACTGTTAGGATAATGTTTTTTTATCACTGTTTCATTGCTATTGGGAGCCACATTTTTATGTATCTCTACTCCTTGCGTATTGGGCATAAAAAATGTTGCACCTTTCCGTATATTCACATGTTGTATATGAATGATGGGCAATTTTTTTATTCGAAATGCATTTAAAAGAGCTTGCGCATTTAAACTCGCTTCTTTTGAACACACCAATTCACATTTTCCTTCTTTAAAATAATCATTTTGAATATCAATAATGACCAATGCTTTATTCATCTTTTTTCCTTTTTTATTCCTACATATGCATCTATCGTTTAGACTTTTTCACTGAGAGTCATAACAATGAGTAAAATCAATGATGTGCATAATATAAGGGTTCCAATTATTTGTGACATGAGATACTCCTTGTAAAAATATCATCCATCAAATACTTGACTGTTTAGTCAATTAACACTATAGCAGAAACTTGACTGATTAGTCAAGTTTTTTTAAATAATCTATTTTTTAAGGGTATTTAGAAAATATTCAAGTTGAGAGATACACGTATGAAAATACGTTCCATCTTGTGATTTTTTAGCTGTACCTAAGCACCCTTCAATGGAAGCAACCACATACATAGAGAGTGCTTTTGTATCAGAGTGGGTGATTTCATTGTTAGCAACGGCTTTGTTTAAAACCTCTTCAATGATGCTTTCAAATTTGATATACACACGCTCCAGTGCAATTTTAAAATCGCTGTCTTTAGGTGAGAGCTCTTGTACTAAGTTATTAAGTTTACAACCACAAGAGAAATCAAAACTGTTTCTCTCTTTGATTAAATCCATCAAAGCTTCACAGATATTATTCTCAACTTTAAGAAGTACTGAGTATTTATCTTCAATATAGTTTTTTACTCGCTCATCAATCACTGCCAGCACCAACTCTTTTTTTGATTTAAAGAAGTGATACATGCTTCCTTTGTTCATATTGGCTTTTTTTAAAATCTTATCCACCGATGTTGCTGCGTAACCATTGTGATAAATCTCTTCAAAGGCAATTCGTAATAAATGTTCTTTACTTGTTGGCAATAAGACTCCTTTGTTTTTTTATATTGTAGCATGAGTTGAACAATCAGTCAACTACATACTATTTTTATAGTTATTCAAAAAACTTTGAGTTAAGTACTTTGAACAAAATAGGAGTCTATGTAAGTGCTATTACTCCTCGACCCAATTTAATATATCCTTGTTGTTCAAGTTTTTTAAGATTTCTACTTACTGTTTCTCGAGTCACTCCAATGATTGAAGCAATTTTGTCATGGGTGATTTTGATACTATCTCGACCTTGCACATATAACCAGTTCAATAACCGTTGTTCAATAGTAGTGAATTTAACATCTGAAATCAAAGCTATTAAAGAGTTTAACCTTTTACCAAAAATATCCATTTTAAACTCACGAAAAGCAGGAGAAGTATTGATAAGCCATAATACCGTCTCTTTAGGTATTAACCAACCTTCAATTGGAGTAATGGTTTGTGCTGTTGCTAATGTAGCCGAAGAGCTGATGGTACTAAAAAGATTTACTATACATTGACTACCACTATTTAATTCATAAAGTGTCATCTCTTCAACCCCAATTTCATTAGGTTGAATATATACTTTTACACTTCCACTTTTTAAAAATAGTACATCGTTGCAAATATCTCCTGTATAATATAGAATATGCTCACTTGGAATAATCACACTTCTTGCATTTTGCATTACTTTATTTTGTTCTTGTTCATTTAAACCATTAAAACAGTGATAATCTAAAAGTTCCATAACTTTCCTTTTGTTTTATATTGTTATTGTGGCAAAAAGGTTTTTATAGCATTATTAATTACTAACATTTCTGTTTTTTACAAATAAAAAATAGTAACTCAATCTAAGTAATGGAATAAATCCAATAACTAAGATAAAATAGTTACTATTTAGATATCCATAATAAATTAAAGAAAAACCCACAATCAGTCTTAATATGACTCCAAAAAAAGTAAGATTACAGTTTGTCATACTTTTTCCCTAATTCTCTAATATACATCGCAATAGATTTCATTTGAGCCATAGTTAATCTACCTTTAAAACTTGGCATGGTACCAATAGCTCCTTTTTTTCCATCATGTAATATTGTCATGATTAAATCATCAGTATAGTTTTTAATATTAGGTGCTATATATGCAATGCCTTGTGCATTCTCTCCATGACATGAAGCACATCTATCCCATAATTTTGGTTTTGTTCCTTTGAATCCTTTTGCAACATATTGAGCAATTTCATTTATCTCATGTTTATCAATAAGCCCTGATGGCATAGCTGACGAGTAGTGACTAATAAAATTCTTTGCACCATTTTCTATAGCATGAATCACTGATTTTTTAGATATTCTTTTTGTATGATCATGCGCTTTACCTTTATTTCCTTTACCATCTTGCCCGTGACAGGAAGTACAATAAACCATATATAAATTTTCTCCTGTTTTGACTATTTGAGTATCTATTGATTTTTGCTGTACAATTTTTATTTTTTGTTCAGGATATTTATTAAAATACATTAAATTGACTACTGTGTATACTTTTGATATTAATAATGTAACTATAATTGTAATCCCGCCTATAATGATATATTTCATTTTTCTTCTCCTTATTGTCTATTTATAAAACTATATCTGCTAATTTTATTTTTTTATGTGATTGCTATCACAAACCAAAACAGACTTTTTAACTAAGATTAGAACAACTAAAGGAGAAAATATGAAATGCATATTAATAATACTAATGAGTATATGTCTATTTGCAACTGAGGATTTTGAACTTATTACAAAAGCTTATAAAAATGGGCTGCGACCAGTGCCAAGTGATCTTGAATCATTATTACTTGAGTTAAAACTAGAGTATAAAAATGTATCAAAAGAAAAAGTAGTATTGGGTAAAAAGTTATTTTTTGAAAAAGAGTTATCCAAAAACAGAGATATCAGTTGTGCTTCATGTCATAATTTTAAAAAAGGTGGTGCCGATGGAATTCCAACAGCAATAGGACATAAAGGATTAAAAAATCCTTTCCATTTAAATACACCAACTGTTTTAAATACTGCTTTTTCAAAAAAACTGTTTTGGAATGGGGAAACTGATACTTTAAAAGAACAGGCGAAAGGTCCTCTTCAAGCTCCATTTGAAATGGCAATAACACCTGAACTAGCAGAAAAAAGAATAAAAGAAAAAACACCATATAAAGAACTTTTTAAATATGCTTTTGGAAGTGATAAAATTTCTTTTGAAAAAATTGTAGAGGCTATAGCAGTTTATGAAAAGACTTTGGTTACAAAAGGAAGATATGATAAGTTTTTAACGGGTAATGAAAATGCTTTAAGTTCGAATGAAAAAGAGGGCTTAAATCTATTTATTACAAAAGGCTGTGTAGGTTGTCATAATGGCATAGGACTTGGAGGACAAGAAATTAGAAAGTTTCCCTTAACATATCATCATATTTGGAGTCTAACCACACCTCAAAGAATTGCTCAAATAAAAAGAAATTACTTTACTGTATTAAGCATGTTAAAAAATAAAAACTTTAATACTAATGAACAAAAAATTGATTATATAAAGTATTCAATGGGCTTTGAAGATTTTAAATTGATGGATAAAGGTTTTTTTCATCGAATTGTTGATAATCAGAGGTTAAAAGTTATGACATCAACAGCCTGTAACAGTTGTCATGTAAATAATCAAACAGAAGTTAAAAAAAGTATCATCACAAAAATACCATTTCCTTTTGAAAATAAAGGAGACTTTTTGGGTTCAAAGAGTAAGGAAAAATATTTTCGAGTACCTTTATTAAGAAATATTGTACAAACAAAACCCTACTTTCATAATGGAAGTGTAAATAAACTTCAAGATGCCATTAATCTTATGGGTGTTCACCAAACCAGAAATCAATTAACGCCAAAAGAGATTGATGATTTGGTTGCATTTTTCAAATCAGTAGATGGTGAAATTGTAGAATATCTTAAGTAATAAATAAAGTAATTAACTTGTAATGCCAAGTGGGCATTACAAGTATCAATAAAATCAGTTTAATAAAGCTAAATCAGCAGGTGTAATAGTATTTACTTCTGTGATACTCTCATATGGTAATCCAACTTTATCATGGACTCTTTTGACAGCTTCTACATTAGGTGCCATATTAAAACAGAATGCTTTTCCATCTTCAAAACCTACATGTATTCGAAGAGAGATTACACCTTCTTGGGCACAAGCAGCTTCATACTTTTGATAAAAACTTTCCATTTGTTTAGGTGTAATATCTGCTGGAAAAGTTTGAGTATTTTTATCATGGGTATCAATAAAAAACTTCATCTTACCTTCAACTAGATTTTTCTTTATTTTACTGGCATTGAGTGTCAGTGGTGTAAGAGGAGAGGATAATGCCACTATTCCAGCTACTATGCCTGCTTTTTTAATAAACTCTCGTCGATTTAATTCATCATCCATAATTTCATTGGTTGAATTATCATGGTTCATTTTGATTCCTTTATGAATTTTTGGAGTACTTGTAATGCCAAATGGCATTACAAGTAAATATGATTGGATTAACTTAATAGTGCTAAGTCACCTGGAGTGATGGTATTAACTTCTGTGATACTCTCATAGGGTAATCCAACTTTATCGTGGACTCTTTTGACAGCTTCTACATTAGGTGCCATATTAAAACAGAATGCTTTTCCATCTTCAAAGCCTACATGTATTCGAAGAGAGATTACACCTTCTTGGGCACAAGCAGCTTCATACTTTTGATAAAAACCTTCCATTTGTTCAGGTGTAATACTGGCTGGAAAAGTCTCACTATTTTTGTCATGTGTATCAATGAAAAACTTTAGGTTACTCATTTTTTTCCTTTATTTGATTTTCTAATTAGTTTTTGATGTACATCAGAATAATTGTAGAAAAATATAAAAATTTATTCTGTGATGAGAATCACAATACAAGAGAATAATTGTCTTCATTTACAGAGTTTTTATTTGTTTTAGATTCCCGGCTTGATAGAAAATATATGAAGGAGCCACCTAATAAGTAATGACTAATTCAAACTTTCTATCATAACACCAAGTTTGAGGGGGGAAAGAGAACTCTCACACTAGTTCCTTCTTTGTCCCTCTTTAGGAGGCGTTACTTTTTTTTGTAAATCAATACTTAAGTTGTTGTAAAACAGCTCACCATAATCGGTTGTACGATTAATCGTTTCATAGGCTTGCTCTAAACTGTTGTTGTATTTTAGCGCATCTTGTAAAATTTTGATAATTTTTACAGATTCTAAAAAGTTGACATGCGTTGGTGCTTCTACTGGAGAAGAGTAGTATTTGTGCATACGCTCTACGAGTTTTTTATTTCTTATTTCAATAAACACCGATTCAATAGGCGATTTAAAAAACAGCACTTTTTGTTTGACATTGATAGAGATATAGGTCGTTTCCATTCCATAAATTTTTCGTGAGAATGAGTCAAATAGAAACAGTTTTTTATTATAGTTGTTATTAAACAATTCATATATCAGATCCAAAATAGCAATCTTCTCCTCTTTGGTATAGAAGTTTCCAATGCTGGCAAAACAAAACGACAAAATAGATTTAATCGAGTACCATTCAGTAGTATCATAGTCATATCGAAGCATCTGATCAATTCGTCCTTGTTTAAGCTCTTCTATCTCTGCACTTGTTCTTGTTCTGTACACTTTTTGTACAGCAGAGTCTCGATACATGGGTCCAGGAAACTGTGCTTGTATGACAAATCGTCGGTTTTGTTCCATCTCCATGATGTATTTTAAGCGTCCAGTGTAGTCTTCATCAATGATTCGTACCTCTTTTTGAGGAATTTGTGTGATGGATTTTAAAAAGTCTTCACCCATACACCCCTCTTCCCAAATATAATCAGGGTACCTGAAAGTTTTACAAATATTCTCTTTAACACTTGAAGAAGGTTCAATATCGCTCATTTGGTCAATCCAAGACGTAACAGTGCGTCTGTCTTTTTGAATGAGTGAAGCAAATTTTGATATACTTAAATGGGAACGATTATAGATTTCTATGATTTTTTCAATGCTGTTTTTATAAAACATTTTTTACCTTTTTGTCAAAAAATATTCATTTATTGTACCATAATTATACATAAGAACAAAATATGTACATAAAATAGAAGTATGTAAAAAAAATGTATTTATCCTTGCAAAAACTATACACCTCTAACATTGTTTAATCCTGTATAATAAACTCAACTGAAATTTAACATAAGGAATGTCATATGATGAGCGCAGGAAAAAGATTTAGAGAAGCACTTGCACAAGAAAAACCTCTACAAATTGTAGGTACGATTAATGCTTACCAAGCATTACAAGCTACAAAAGTGGGTCACAAAGCAATTTACCTTTCAGGTGGAGGTATTGCAAACGCATCTTATGGTCTACCTGATTTAGGTATGACGATGATCGAAGACGTATGTATTGATGTTAGAAGAATCACTTCAATTTGTGATACACCATTAATCGTAGATGCTGATACTGGTTGGGGACATGCATTTAATGTGGCTCGTACAGTTAAAGAGTTTATCAGATCTGGTGCAGCTGGTTTACATATTGAAGATCAAGTTGCTGCAAAAAGATGTGGTCACCGACCAAACAAAGAGTTGGTTTCAACAGAAGAAATGTGTGACAGAATCCGAGCAGCAGTGGATGCTAAAAATGAATTAGACCCAGATTTTTATATCATTGCACGAACAGATGCACACGCTTCTGAAGGTCAACAAGCTGCAGTTGACAGAGCATTAGCATACGTTGAAGCGGGAGCAGATGCAATCTTTGCTGAAGCAATCCATACATTAAAAGAGTATAAAGAGTTTACTGAAAAAATGTCAGTACCAGTGTTAGCAAACATCACTGAATTTGGTGCAACACCAATGTTCACAACTGAAGAGCTTGCAGAAGTTGGAATTGATATGGTTCTTTACCCATTATCAGCATTCAGAGCAATGAACAAAGCTGCGCTTGCTGTATATCAAGAGTTAAAAGACAAAGGTACACAAGAAGGTGTTCTTGATACAATGCAAACAAGAATGGAGCTCTACGATATGTTAGGGTATCATGACTATGAGAAAAAAATGGATGCTTTATTTGCTAAAGGTAAAGCAAAATAACATTACAATAAAAATCGAAATTTTTTAATTTTAAATTCAACAAGGGAGAATTAATATGAGTGGATTAGCAGGTGTAACAGCTGGACAATCGTCAATTTGTACGTGTGGATTAGGAAACGGACTTAACTACAGAGGTTATGACATCGCAGATTTAGCTTTAAAAGCAGATTTCGAAGAAGTAGCATACCTTTTATTAGTAGGTGAATTACCAAACAAAAAAGAGTTAAAACTGTTCCAAGACAAAATTATTGAAGCAAGACAACTTCCTGCTGCAGTAAAAGAAGTATTAAGAGCGATCCCAGCATCAGCTCACCCAATGGATGTAATGAAAACTGCAACTTCAGCTTACGGATGTGTATTCCCAGAAGCAGAAGATTTTTCTGATCAAATGGACAAAATCACTAAACTTTTAGGTGCATTTCCATCATTCTTAGTTTACTGGCATCACTGGCACGTAAACGGTAAAGAGATTGATTTAATCTCTGAAGAGCAAACAATGGCAGGGTTCATTGTTGAAAGATTAAAAGAAAAAAAACCTTTTGACGTAGAAGTTAAAGCAATGAATGCTATGTTAACTCTGTATGCTGAGCATGAATTCAATGCTTCAACATTTGCAAACAGAATTACTGCATCAACTTTATCAGACATCTACTCTTGTATGACAACGGGTATTGGTACATTAAAAGGTCACTTACATGGTGGAGCAAATGAAGTTGCCATTAAATTCGTATTACAATTTGATAACGTAGAGCATGCATTGGCTGAAGTTGATAAATTGTTCGCTAAAAAAGAGAAAATCATGGGATTTGGTCACCGAGTTTACAGAGAATTAGACCCAAGATCTCCTATTGGATTTGAGTTAGCAAAAGAGTTAAAAGAGTTAGAGACTTCTGATCCTAAACTGTTCGATATTGCTAAAGCAATCAGAGATAAAGTAAAAGCTGAAAAAGGTCTTCCAGACAATATCGACTTCTTCGGTGGATTAATCTATCACTACATGCAAATTGAAAGATTATACTACACGCCTCTATTTATTATGTCAAGAGCTGCTGGATGGGCTGCTCACGCATTTGAACAACGAGCTAACAACAGAATCATCAGACCAAGTTCTGAGTATACTGGTCCTGAACCAAGAGCGTTCGTAGCGCTTGCTGACAGATAAGAGCTCTCTCTTATCTGCCCCTTGGGGTATCAACACCAAACTGAACAAATACGATTTTCAGTGGCTTCAACACGATTGAGGCAACTGAAGAGTGTGCTAGTACTGCATCATTGCAGAAAAATAGGATAAGCAATTGCACATTCCTATGAGATTACAATATGGGATAGAACAATGACAAACGAAAAATATCTTAAACAATTAGATGGTTTAGATGTAAAATATTATGACGTGAAAAGTGCCGTTGAAGATATTCAACTGGGTTCTTTTGAGAAGTTGAACTACACTTCAAGAGTGTTGGCTGAGAACTTAATTCGAAAATGTCCAAGTGAAGATTTAAAAGACTCTTTAATTCAATTAATTGAAAAAAGAACCGACAAAGATTTCCCTTGGTACCCTTCAAGAGTTATCTGTCACGATATCTTAGGTTTAACGGCATTTGTTGACTTAGCTGGTCTTAGAGAGGCGGTTGCTTCAAAAGGTGGAAATCCAGATAAAGTGAACCCAGTGGTTCCTACACAACTTATCGTGGATCACTCACTAGCAGTAGAGTGTGGTGGATTTGACCCAGATGCGTTCCAAAAAAACAGAGACATAGAAGACAGAAGAAATGCGGACAGATTCCACTTTATTAACTGGACTAAAGAAGCCTTTAATAATGTTGACGTTATTCCTCCAGGTAATGGTATCATGCACCAAATCAACTTAGAAAAAATGTCTCCAGTTGTTCACAACATCGATGGAATTGCCTCTCCTGATACATTAGTAGGAACTGATTCACACACGCCACACGTTGACGCATTGGGTGTAATTGCTGTGGGTGTTGGTGGATTAGAAGCTGAAAACGTCATGCTTGGTAATCCATCATATATGAGGGTTCCAGAAATCATTGGCATTGAAATTGTAGGTACAAGAGCACCTGGAATTACTGCAACGGATATTGCGTTAGCATTGACTTCATTCTTACGAGAAAATAATGTCATCTCTGCATACTTAGAGTTCTTTGGTTCTGGGGTTCAATACCTTAACTTAGGGGATCGAGCGACCATTGCAAACATGACTCCTGAGTATGGTGCAAGTGCTGGTATGTTTGCAATCGATGAACAAACCATTGACTACTTAAAATTAACAGGTCGAGATTCTGATCAAGTTAAATTAGTAGAAGCGTATGCAAAAGCAAATGGTTTATGGGCAGATGCCTTTGATAAAGCAACCTATGCACGAACTTTAAAATTTGATTTAACAAACGTTACAAGAAGTTTAGCTGGTCCTTCTAAACCACACAAATTGGTTCCTACATCAACACTTAAAGATGAAGGAATTGTAAAAGAGTGGACTCAAGAGGGTGACTTCATTCCAGATGGTGGTATCTTGATTGCTGCAATTACGTCATGTACCAATACTTCAAACCCAAGAAACGTGGTTGCAGCTGGTTTACTGGCTAAAAAAGCAAACGCACTTGGATTAGACAGAAAACCTTGGGTTAAGTCTTCTTTAGCACCTGGATCTAAAGTGGCGGAAGTATACTTAAAAGAAGCGGGACTTTTACCAGAGCTTGAAAAATTAGGTTTTGGTATTGTTGGTTTTGCGTGTACTACATGTAACGGTATGTCCGGAGCTCTTGATCCAAAAATTCAACAAGAAGTGGTTGACAGAGATATCTATACAACTGCGGTACTTTCAGGTAATCGAAACTTTGATGGACGAATCCATCCATACGTAAAAGAGGCGTTTTTAGCTTCTCCAGCATTGGTTATTGCATACGCATTGGCTGGAACAATCCGATTTGATATTGAAAACGACTCACTTGGAAAAGATGCCAACGGTAATGATATCAAACTTAAAGATTTATGGCCAACAGATGAAGAGATTGATGCAGTCATTGCTTCTTCTGTTAAACCAGAAATGTTTAATGAAATCTATGAGCCAATGTTCAACCGAGATGGATTAACTGCTGTAAAAGCGGAGCCATTTTATAAATGGAATCCAAACTCAACGTATATTCAAAAACCACCATATTGGGAAGATGAGTATATGCAAATGCCAGCGCTTAAAGGGTTAAGACCACTTGGAGTTTTCCCAGATAACATCACAACAGACCACTTATCACCTTCGAATGCAATCCTGCCAGATTCAGCTTCAGGTGAATATTGTCTGAAAATGGGACTTCCAGTAGAAGACTTAAACTCTTATGCAACACACAGAGGGGATCACAATACAGCTAGTAGAGCTACTTTAGCCAACCCTAAACTTTTTAACGAAATGGTTAAAGATGAAAATGGAAACGTGAAACAAGGTTCCTTGACAAAAATCATGCCAGAAGGTACTGAGTCAAGAATGTGGGAAGCCATTGAAGAGTATAACAAAAGAAAACAACCGCTTATCATTATTGCAGGTACAAACTATGGACAAGGGTCGTCAAGAGACTGGGCAGCTAAAGGTGTAAGACTTGCAGGTGTTGAAGTTTTAATTGCAGAATCAATTGAAAGAATTCATAGAACAAACCTTGTTGGAATGGGTGTACTTCCTTTACAATTCAAAGAGGGTGAAACACGATTTACATACAACATTGATGGAAGCGAAACGTTTGATATTGAAGGAGAAATTACTCCAAGATGTGACTTAACGGTTGTTATGACACGAGCAAATGGTGAAGTGGTTAAATTCAACGTGCTTTGTAGACTTGATACTTCTGCTGAAGTTGAAGTCTATAAAAACGGTGGTATTTTACAAAAATTCGCTAAAGACGTTGTTGCTGAAGGGTAACACAAATTTTAGGGCTTTAAGCCCTAGAATGTTTTTTAAAGAAGTTAAATAAACTTTTTTAATAACCATTCAAACTTGAGAGACACAAGGCTAACTCGTTAGCCTCTTTAGGATTTTGCTTCTTTTAAATGGGATTTATTCCCATCGATAAAAAGAAGACAAACACTAAAAGGTCCCTTCAAAAATGGAACATTTTTTAAGGAACAATCATATGGCATATAAACCACAATTCAAAGTAAAAGCAACCTATATGCGAGGTGGTACTTCAAAAGGAACATTTTTTAACATTGCTGATTTACCAGAAGAGACAAAAAATGACCCTGCAAAAAGAGACAAACTGCTTCAAAGAATCGTAGGTTCTCCTGATTTATATAAAAAGCAAATTGATGGTATGGGTGGAGCAACTTCATCAACATCAAAAGCGATTTTAGTAGGAAAATCAGAGGTACCCGGTCACGATGTAGACTACTACTTCTGCCAAGTAGCCATTGATAAAGATTTTGTGGATATGAGTGGAAACTGCGGAAACTTATCAAGTGCAGTGGGTCCATTTGCCATTAAAGAAGGTTTAGTCGATAACGTTCCAGACAATGGGGTATGTTGTGTACGAATTTGGCAAGCCAATATCAAAAAAACCATTCTTTGTTATGTCACCATGGAAGACGGTATGGTAAAAGAGATGGGAGATTACGAAATTGATGGTGTTGCATTCCCTGCTGAAGAGATTGTATTAGAATTCGTTGAACCCGTAGACCCTTCTGAAGAACTTTTCCCTACAGGAAATTTAGTCGATGATTTAGAAGTTCCTGGTGTGGGTACATTTAAAGCAACCATGATTACTGCGGGTATTCCAACCGTATTTGTAAATGCAGATGAGATTGGATACAAAGGATGCGAACTTCAAGGAGATATTAACTCTGACACTGAAGCTTTAGAGCGATTTGAAAAAATCAGAATTGCAGGTGCTCTTAAGATGGGTGTGATGAAATCTCCTGAAGATGCTCAAACACAACAACACACACCAAAAATTGCATTTGTATCTCCTGCTCAAGACTTTATCACATCAAGTGGTAAAGCAATGAAAGCAACTGAAATGGATTTGCATGTACGAGCACTTTCGATGCAACAACTGCATCACGCCATGATGGGTACAGCCTCTGTTGCAATTGGAGTAGCGGCTTGTATTCCAGGAACTTTAGTCAATATTGCTGCTGGTGGTGGAGAGAAAGACTCTGTAACTTTTGGTCATCCAAGTGGTGCGATTAAAGTGGGTGCAACGCTGTCTAAAAATGGCGATAATTACACGGTTGAAAAAGCAAGTATGAGCAGAAGTGCAAGAATCATCATGGACGGATACGTTTTCGTTCCAGCTGATACCTACTGATCTTTGACCTAAAAAGGGGCAATGTAGTCATACATTGCTTTGTAAGAACCGGTCAAGCTTACACATACAAACAGATTAAATAAAGAAGGTCCCCCTTAAACCTTCTTTATTTTTTAAAAAACTGCTTTGCTTAGTCTACTTAAATCTTCATTGATATCAAACACTTTACTGTTAATATTGCTGTACCCAAAACTCTCTAATCTTTTGGTGTGTTTATCCAAATAGTTCAATGCCTCTTCTTTGTTATCAAACAGATAAATACCACCTGCTTCTTTGGTTTGTTCATTCTCTGTCCAAAGTTTATAACGTAAACCCTTTTCTTGTGCAATATCTTTTGCTAAATCACTCATCATTTGCACCATCTCTTGACCAAAAGGCCCTTGATGTGGAAAATCTATTTGAAGTAGTGTCATTATTCATCCTTATAAATATATATGTTAATGTATCCAATACCCTAATAAAATTGGTTTAAACAATCCATACTTAACCCTATTTTTGCGATAATATGTCTATAAAAGGATAAAGATGAAAACATGGAATGAAATCATACACAACGAACAACAACAACCCTATTTTAAACATTTACAACACGAAATAGAGAAACGTTACGAAACCAGCCAAGTCTTTCCTGCTAAAAAGAACATTTACAATGCATTTAAACAAACCCCACTTGAAAAGCTTAAAGTCGTCATTTTAGGACAAGACCCTTATCATGGAGAAGGACAAGCGCAAGGATTGGCATTTTCAACTCCAAGTGAGATTAAAAACCCACCTTCCATGCAAAATATTTTAAAAGAGATTAAAGATGATTTGGGGCGAGATTCATGCTGTTTAAATGGGAATTTAACCCCTTGGGCCAATGAAGGCGTACTTCTTTTGAACACCATTTTAACCGTAGAAGAAGCCAAACCCAAATCTCACCATAAATTGGGATGGGAAATCTTCACAGATAATATCATCAAACATATCTCACAACAGTGTGATAATGTGGTCTTTTTATTGTGGGGAGCCCCTGCTATTTCAAAGAGTAAACTCATAGATGCAAGTAAACACCATATTTTAACTGCCCCTCATCCCAGTCCCCTCTCTTCATATCGAGGGTTTTTTGGATGCAAACACTTCTCAAAAACGAATGATATTTTACAATCCAAAGGCAAAACAATGATTCATTGGTAGCTTAAAGAAGCACTTGATTTTTACCGCTTTTTTTTGCTTTGTAGAGAAGTTCATCGGCTCGTTTAAATATGCTTTGGGCGTTGTCCTCTTTTTGCACTTGCGTTAACCCCATACTTACTGTAACGGTGTGGTTATCTAATGTGGTTAACTCTTTTTCTATGTTTTCTCGTAATTTTTCAGCAACCTTACGTGCATCTTCGAGTTCAGTATTCGCAAAAAGTATAACAAACTCTTCTCCTCCAATTCTGAACAAGTAATCGGTGATTCGTATGTGTTGATTCACCATTTGTGTCAACTCTATTAAAACCCTGTCCCCTAAAGCATGACCAAAGGTGTCATTGATTTTTTTAAAATCATCAATATCAAAAATAACAAAAGAGAAAACCATATCATACCGCTCAAACAGTGAAAGAAACTCCAACAGTTTTTGATTATAAAACTTACGATTATAAATGTTGGTCAATGTATCTTTGTTGAGTTGCTCTTTAAGCTCTTCTTGAAGACGTGTCAACTCTTGGTTTTGATCTTCTAAAAGTTGAGTCTGTTTTTTCACTTCCTTTTGAAGCATGTCATTGGTCATTAACCATTTTTTCTTATTGATAAAATAGGCAATAATAACCAATGTTGTAAAGGAAATTCCTAAAAAGCTTAACACTACAAAGATGGTTTCACTTCGAGTTAATTCAATATAACTCTTTTTATTAAACCACTTTTTATGCAGTTTACTCAACTCCCCTGTAAGCTTAAGATTGGTAATGGCATCATCCAAAAGAGGCAATAAGTCAAAATTTTCTTTGGTCACCCCAACACCTCGTTTGATCTCTACGAGTGCTTTTCCCAACGAGACAATAGAGGAGTGTTCCCCATTTTCAAAATCAATAAGAGGCTTAGGATAACAAAAAACATCCACATCTTTATTTAATAAACCATTAATGAGTGCTTTATAGTCCATATAAAACCTCTGTTTGGTTTGAGTATACTTTTGATTCAATATTTTTGTGCAAATGTTATTGCGTACCAAACCCACTCTTTTATCATTGATATCATCTAAGTTTTTTATTTCTGTTGAAGTGTTGCGTTTATAGATATTAACTAAAAAATCATCTGTGGGTTGAGTAAAAAGTAAAAGAGATTGTCGATCACTTGAAATACTGATATTGGGAATAATATCCACGCTCCCCTCTTGCAATAATTGAACGATTTCTTGAAAATTATTGGCAAGCACAAATTTATAATCAAGATGTGCCTCTTTAGCAATCAAATCAAACAATTCCACGGCGTAACCGTCAGGTTTGCCTTGTGTATTGATAAAATAGTAAGGTTGCCAGTCACTTCGTATGACCACTTTATAAACTTTGTCTGAATGGCTTAAAAGTAACATAGGTAAAAGTAAGACAATAAAAAATAACTTTTTCATATGACTATTATAGCACAGAATTATAAAATGTGACACTGTTTGAAAAAATTGTGCAGAGACAGAAGCACCTTAAGTGCTTCTGTCTAAGCGTTATTTTACTAATGAAGCGATTGCTTTAAAGTTAGGATGTTTTGCATTCACTGTTAATTCAAACAACAATGACTCATACGTTGTAGGAATCACACCTGCTTGTACCAACCGCATGATTGCAACATCAGTATCGTTTTGTTTTCTTGAAGAACAACAATCGGTTACTAAAACCACTTGAAATCCCTCTTCTAAAAGATCCAAGCACGTTTGAAGTACACACACATGCGTCTCAATACCTGCTACAATAATCTGTTTTTTCCCTGTCGCTTTGATGGCATTAAGTGCATCATCATTTCCACAACAAGAAAACGTGGTTTTTTCATAGTGTGCATAGGCTGAAACCAACTCTTCCAGCGATGGAATCGTTTCACCAATCCCTTTTTTATACTGTTCATTGACCACAAAAGGAACCTCATGCACCTGCAGACCTTTTGCTAAAATCACTAAATTTTTTTCCAATTGCTCTTTATTGGTAATGTGAGGGAAGAGTCTCTCTTGCACATCCACCAAACAAAATGCAACATTGTTGACATCAATTTTCATCGGTACTCCTTAATAATCTGGTTCATAAATGTCTATAATGATACAAAAAGTGCACAAAAAAGTCCAGTAAAAGAGTTGATTTTAAGGGCAATTGAAGCCAAAAAGAAGAGTTTTGCATCCAAAGAGCACAAAGCTCTTTAAAATGCTATTTTAATGCTATGTTAAACCTATTGAAAAGCGACTTTTTCTGCACGTGCAAGAAGTTCTTTGGCACCTCGGGCAATAAACTCTTGTGCCATTTTTGACCCTGCCGTTTTATACTCATCCATATTCACAACAAAGTTTTCTTGAATAAGCTCACTGCCATCAGGCATACCAACGATGGCTCGTACATCCACAGATTTTTCATCTAAAATCGTTGCTTTAATACCAATTGGCACTTGACAACCACCCTCGAGTGTTCGTACAAAGTCTCGTTCAATGGTCGATTCAATCTCAGCATCTTTATCGTGCAGTACTGAAAGCAGTTCTACAAGTTCAGGATTATCAAGCGTTTCAATGCCTAAAGTGGCTTGTCCCATCGATGGAATCATAAGCTCTGTATCAATGGGAGTGAAGTAGTTGACTTCTCCTTCTATTTGAAGTTTTTGAACACCTGTTGCAGCTAAGATAATCGCATCATACTCCCCTGCTTTGAGTTTGGCAATTCGTGTATTGATGTTTCCTCGTAAATCTTTAAGTTCAATATCGGGTCGAAGAAGTTTAATTTCCATTCTTCTTCTTAAACTTGTCGTTCCTATAACTGCACCTTGTGGCAGTTCATCAATACTGGCATACTTTTCACTTAAAAAAGCATCTCTTGGGTCAAATCGTTTTGTAAGTGCTGCAAGGACAAACCCCTCTTCAAACTCTACAGGAACATCTTTAAGAGAGTGTACGGCGATATCGGCTTCTTTATTGGCAAGTGCAATTTCCAACTCTTTAGTAAACAGTCCTTTCCCCCCAATTTTTGCTAAAGGCACATCTAAAATCTTATCTGCTTTGGTTGAAAACGTTTTAAGCTCAATGGTCATATCCGGATAATGTTTTAATAACTCTGCTTTGATATATTCACTTTGCCATAAAGCCAACTGACTCTTTCTCGTTGCAATTACTAATTTCTTCATCAATTACTTTCCTAACTCTAAAAATTTTGTTTTATTACTGTCTTTTTCTCCATTGACAAAAATGGTTGGGGTTCCTTGTACCAAGGCATTTTCACCCATTTGGATGTCATCTAAAATCTTCTCATTGATTTTTTTTGTTTGAATTTGCTCCAAAGTAATGTGGGTGTTTAACTCTTTATTAAATGCCTCTAATATTTTGATTTCATTGGTCTCTTGTTCTGTAAAGTATTTGTCCCAATCGGCTTCATAAACTTTCAATACAATATCTTTATTTCCTTGCTCAATCGCCACATCCATCAATCGTGTTAAGACTCCTGATGCGGGGTGCAGTTGCAATAATGGAAAATGATAATAGTATAAAGCAATGCTGTTTTTATGTTTTTGTACGTGTCGAATCACATCGGGAATAAAATCCATACAAAAAGGGCATAAAGGATCAGAGAAGACGACAATTGTATCTTTTGCTTCAGGGTTCCCAAGCAACAAATTCTCTTTTTTATAATAAGCATTGGTTAATTTGGGCATGACATCTTTTTTGATGCTCTCATGGGTATCAATGTGAATCAAATCAAGAGCAATGTACTCTCCATTTGAAAACACAATGTCTTTGAACTTGACTTGTTTTCCTTTGAAGTTGGCATCAATATCAAACAAAAATCCATACCACTCTTTTTGAGGCAACTCTTTTTTAAAACTCAACTGAATATCTTGCACCTCAATTTGTTTATTGGCTTTGAGTCGCTGTTTTTCAAAATCCAATACTTTATCATCGATTGCAATGGCAGATGCACTCAAAGAGAGTAACACGGTTGATAAAAAATAGGTCATTGCTTTTTGCATCTCTTCTCCTTCTTATGTTTTTGTTCGTATTGTGATACGTTTAATATCAAAGAGCTCTTTGGCTCTGTTAACCATGGGTGAATCCAAGACATCTTGTATTTGAATCTCTTGTTCAGCAGGTTTGGGTTGGCTTGATTTGGTCATATCTGCCACACACCCTGCACTGGTTGATTCGGCACCATTGAGTTCAATATCTTCTAACATTGACCCCGCACTGCTGGCATCTTGCTCCTGTGCAGTGGGGGTTTCATCCTTTTTTTCAACATCCCCTTTTGAAAACTCCATTTGTGTATTGACCCCGAAAACATCGGCCACAAATGTACGTATGAGTGCAAAGTTACTATACAGCATCTTTCTCTCTTCATCCACTGCATACGACGTGATATGTAAAATGTCATTCTCAAAGGAGGTGTACTCAAAGTTTTTCTCAAACACCACACCCAAGTCATAACTTCGATCAAAGATTTTATCAATAAGTTCCTCATACTTTTGTTCATATGGGTCCATTGGTTTTTCAGGCTCACTGATGATATCTCCCAATGGAATATCGGCAATTGCAGGTGAAGGTTCATAACTGGTCTCCTCTTGCGCACTGACATCATCAAAACTGTTATTGCTATCAAATGGTGTTTCATCAGAATACTCATCAAATGGCGTTGGGTAAGGCACACTTGGCTCCGGTTGCACTTGTGGTTCTACCACTTGTGGTGCTGGTTGAGAAGGAGCTGGAACCTCTTGCTCCACTGTTTCTTGCACAACGGGGTTTGGTTCTGGCATGGTTGGCATGGATTCAGGCTCTTGTGCAACCGCAGTTTGTACGGGTTCAACTGTTTTTATTGGTTCAGGTTCAGTTAGTGTTGGCTTCGCCTCTTGAGGTTGTTCAACAACAGCTTCTGATTCGGCTGTTTGCACGGGTTGAACAGGTGCAGAAACAGTCACTTCATTTTGTACAGATTGAGTTGTTGGTGCAACGTCTGTTTTTACTTGTACCTCTTTGATTGGCGTCTCTTTGACCTCTACGTTTTCAACTTCGTTAATGATCTCTTCAATGCTTTTTAAGTTGGTCGCTTCAATCATTTTTGAAAGCATTAAAATAAGCACAAAGCCACTGTCAGAATTCAGACTCAACAGATGTTTGGCATCAGCTACAATTCTAAAAAATCGATCATACAACAAGACATCAAATTTAGGATCACGTTCCAACATTTTTTGTTTTAAATAGATGGTAATCTCATCACAAATTTGCCCTGCTTCATACTCTTCAAGTGCGCTAATAATAGGGTTAATATCCCCTTTTGTTAATACCGTTTGGAAAATATTGTCCATGAATTTTGGATCAATCAATCCCAACATATCCGTCACTGAACTCGTTGTAATACGTCCTTTTGAGAAGATAATGGCTTGATCCATCAGTGTCAGGGTATCTCGTAAACTTCCTTGTCCACTTCGACTTAACACTTCCAACGCTTCAGTTTCAAACTCAATATTCTCTTCATGCAAAATATGAGAGAGGTGATGAATCACATCTTTTTGAGAAATCTTTTTAAACCTGAAGTGTTGCGTTCGACTCAAAATCGTTGCTGGCAGTTTCAGTGGATCAGTTGTTGCTAAAATAAACTTAACAAATCCTGGAGGTTCTTCAAGTGTTTTAAGCAAGGCATTAAACGCTTGTGGAGTGAGCATATGAACCTCATCGATGATGAAGACTTTAAATCGTGCGCTGCTTGGTTTATACTTGGTGTGTTCAATCAAATCTTTAATATCATCAATCCCACGGTTACTTGCTGCATCCATCTCAATAATATCTAAATGTCGATTGGTATTGGCACTTTGACAATTTTCACACACATCACACGGTTTTGATGTGGGTCCTTGCGAACATAACAGTGCTTTGGCCATGATTCTTGCCGTACTTGTTTTACCGCTTCCTCGAAGCCCAGAGAACAAATAAGCATGTGAAAGACGATTGGAGTCAAGCGCCAAACTCAATGTTTGTGAAATGGTGCTTTGACCAATAAGATCCTCAAATCGTTTCGGACGATACTTTAACGCCAGTACACGTTTTTCTTCAATCATTTAAAAGACTCCCTAACCAGTTTTTAGCAACTTTTTTTAACCCTTCTGGATTTTCTGAAGCAAAAAAAGTCACCTTTGTTTTTTCAAAATTTTTATCATGTTTATGTTCATGGATTAAGTAATCCACGATGGCCTCTCCTGAGTGGATGGTTTGACACCCATCTAAATAAGAAGCAATTTTATCTGCAATCAAAGGGAAGTGCGTACAACCTAAAATGACGGCATCTACACCTTTAATGCCATTAAAGTAGTGTTTTAAAGTGGCGTCCAATACTTCACCTTCAAAAATCCCCTCTTCAACAATAGGAACAAATAAACCCGTTTGAATCGCATTGATATTTTTATAACCCAATGCATGCAGTTCATTTTGATAACGATTGGATTGAATGGTTCCTTTGGTTGCAATAACCAAAATATTGGACTCTTTATTTTCAAGTCGGTTTTGTACAGCTAAGACCCCCGGTTGAATCACTCCCACCACAGGAATGGATGCAACCTCTTTTAAATCTTGGATAGCAAAAGCCGAAGCAGTATTACAAGCAACAATGAGCATGTCAATATCGAAGTTTTTAAAAAACTCTAAGGCCTCTAAAGAGTAGCGAATAATTGTATTTTTATCTTTGGCTCCATACGGAACACGTGCAGTGTCTCCATAGTATATAATCTCTTCAAACAACTTGTGTTCAATGAGTGATTTAACCACCGTTAAACCACCAATCCCTGAATCAAATACGCCTACTTTCAATTTTTGCCTTTGTTTTTACGAACAAACCTTCGGGCTTGTTTACAATATAATAATCGAAGATTCTATCATAAGTTTGTATATAAATTGATTAGTGAGAAGAAGTTTATCGTAAGAGTGCCGCTAAATCACATAATTGATTTGCAACGGCAACTCCATAAAAAATTTAGCACCACTTGAGGTATTTTCAACTCGTAAATTTCCACCTAAATGATTGACCACAATATCATAACAGGTATACAGTCCAATCCCCGTACCTTGGGTTTGATGTTTGGTCGTAAAGTAAGGGTTAAAAATCTTATCTAAAATGCTTTCAGGAATACCGCCTGCATTGTCTTCTAACGTGATGATGATATTATACTCACTTTTACGCACGGCATATTTTAGCCACTTTTCTTTTTGCTCTTTGACCATCAACGCCTCTTTGGCATTGTTTAAAATAGGCAGCATGGCTTGTAAAAGCTCCCCTAAAATCAGACGAAAAGTAAGCGGTTTTGGCTCCATAAACTCTTCAATGATTTGTATGCCTTCCATCTTATAACTGGACTCCACCATTGTTAATGCCATTTTAATTCTGTCTTGAACAATGATCTCTTTTTCACGATTGCTCTCTTTGATATAATCACGAAACTCATCAATGGTTTTAGACAAATACATGACAGTGTCTAATACCCCATCGCAGTACTCATAAAAGTCTTGATCGGTTAAGATACTCATCTCTTTTTTCAAACGCAAGCCACTAATAGCCGTGGAGATTACGCTTAAAGGTTGTCGCCATTGGTGTGCAATATTCCCAATGAGTTCTCCCATTTGTGCCATTTTAAGTTGTTCAAAAAACTGTTTCTCTTTCTCTTTACTTTTATCAAGTGCTTTTTTGACTTCTTGTTCAAGTGAGAGGTTTTTTTCCTGCACGGTTTGATAGTTCAAACAGGAGTTAATGCTGATATTGAGTCTGTTTCGAAGATTTTCATAAATACTGCAAATAAAGTTTAAATCGATGCTTTTATCATACATAAACAGCAACAAACCATTTTCAAGTTTAAATAAAACAACCGTCAAACTCTCTTCATAAGAGCATTGTGTGATTTGCTGCTCATCGCACAATGACAAAAACTGATTGATGTCATACGGTATCTCTTTTCCAAAACAACCAATTTGTTCAAATGAATTTTTCATTAAATAAAAGGTTGCAAAAATAGCATCGGTCTCTTGTGTAAAGGTCTGTAAGACCTCATCAATCATGGTATGAAGATTGAGACTGTTTCCGATTGAACTGTGGCATTTATAAGAGACTGAGAGTTGATTTAAAAGCATATTCCACCTATCACACACGTTTTATTAAAGAATTTTATATAATCTTTCCCATCATTGGCCACTTCTCCAATGCTGATAGCACCCATGACATTCAATGATTTTTTTTGGCTGAAAATTATATCCAATTCCTCTTCAAATTTTTCTTCGAGAAAATTTTTACGTGTGAGACAGTCGAACATTAAAATAAATTCGCACTCATTTTTAAGGGCATCAAAACTGGCCTCTTTGGTGGCATTTAAAAGGGTCTGTTTATCCCCTTTAAGGATATTAACAACCGTGTTTTGAGTCATTTGACCTGCAAGCGTCATGACTCCATTTTCAACGCCAATGGGATCTCTGACGAGTTGCTCTCCTTGATATTTCACCACGCCCAAAGGATAATTTTTGGAGACTTCTAAAAAATTGGTTTCATCCAAAGTAACACCTGAATCTTTATAGACAATCTCTTTATACACATCATACGCATTTTTAAAATCAAGCTCTTTGAGCGTATTGCTTTCACAAGAAGTCACCACAAACGGACCTTCCAAATACTGCCAACCATGTTTCACTCCCAAATCCATGCGATTGTCTAGGGTCAACAACACAGCACAACACTTTAACAATCCTTCATTGGTAAAAAAGACCTTTTCATTCTTTGCATCTAAAGACCCTGCCCCCGCACCAAAAATATTGGTTTGAAGCCCTGAGTATTGAAAGAGTTGATTTAAGAAGTATTCATTTTGATTGCAAATACCATCCACAATCGTCAAAACGGTTGGTGTCTGTTTTAAAGGAATATGCGAAAAATCTAGATTGTTCATATCTTTGATTAAAAAAAGTTGTATATTGGAAGTGATTTCTAGAGCAATCAAACCCTTTTTGTGTAAGCGATTGTTAAAAATAATTTCAGGGAAAAAAGCACCTGTGATTTTTGCAGTTGCATTGTGGAGTGCTTCAAGACAAAAAGACGTTTGTTCAGCCACCAGTAAGAAAAACTCTTTTTGCAAAGAACCATTAAGTTGCAAAAATGAATCAAAATTTTCATAAAATTGTGCTTCTAGTTTCATGGGGAACCGCCTTTAATCTATAGGATCAAATTAAAAAATAACTCCAAAAACAAATATGCATCTACAATTTTATCGTTACATTTTTAATATATTTATAAAATATAATTTTACTATTTTTCTTAAATAAATCTTAAGATATAAAATCGCCAACGTCACTGTTTTTTACTTTTTATGGCTTTAGTGTATAATACATTTATGACAAAACCATTTCACCACTTTCATCCCTTTGCGCCTTTTTTAAATGAACAAACACAAAAAGTGATTGTTGGCACCCTTCCTCCTCCACGGTTTTGCACCCAAGTCTTTAAACCACGTGATGTCAACTTCTGTTATGGTTCGCAAGACAATCTTCTGTGGCAAGCGTTGGATAAAATCTATGATTTAAATTTGTTATTTGATAACTGTCATGAAGCAGTACATCAAAGAAAAATCTTTTTAGAACAACACAACATTGGCATTTGTGATATTGTGCAATCGTGTACAAGAGAGAAAATCGATGCTTCAGATATGGGCATGAGTGAGGTAAAGTTACGCAATCTTGTTGGATTTATAAACAAGTTTACAAACATTCATACACTCATTTTTACAGGGGGCAGCTCACAAAATGGGCCTGAATATTTTTTTAAACAGCAGTTACAAACGTATGGGCTGAAACTGAAAAAAATAGAGCATGAAACTCTGCGTATACATGAAGTTATGATTGATAAAAGAGTCATTCGTACCTACTCTTTGACTTCCCCTTCCAATGCCGCCAATCGAAGTATAGGAGCTAACCCACTATATAAAGAAAAAAGACAAAAAAATCCTCTCTACTCTACGTTGGATTTTCGAATTGAACAATATGAAAAGGTTTTTAAAGGTATCCTTTAATATTTAAAACTCATTGCCCTCAATGCTTTGGTACGAATAAGAGGTGATCTCTTCATCGTGCACATCATAGGAAACTTCAATGGGTCGGCAACACACTTCGCAATCTTCTACTACCGTGGTGTGCTCAAAAACGCCCGTATCTAAAAGTATCGATATGGCTTGATGACAATAAGGACACTGTATATGAATCTCATCCATTTTTCATCCTTTATTTCATAACATTATAACATAGCTTAGACTTTTTGAGAGAACAACTCCAATGCTTTGTGATCGGCTCGACTCAAAGCCATCTGCCCCAATGTCTCTTCATCAAACCACTGCTTAAAAGTGCTCTTTGAAACCTCTTTGGTGTAGACTTTGGCGCGTAAAGAGATATGTGAATACTCATGTTTGATTTCACCCAAATAGACATACGACTCATCCACTTCCTCTTCGTACTGTTTGAAACTGTACAACCCTTTAAGCAAGTTTTGTTCATTTTGAAACAGTGCAATGCTGTTTTTATGCGTATAAATCACCAAATATCGATTGCGGAGCTCTTTTGCTTTTTTCTTCTTTTTTTCTGGATAAGAGTGAGGCTCATTTTTTCCTAAACACTCATTTTCAAAAGGGCATTGCTCACACTTGGGGTTTCGCAAAGTACAGATAAAAGAGCCTATGTCCATCATCGCTTGGTTGTGTTCATACGCAAAGTTTTTGTTGGGTGCAAAAAGCTTAGTTGAAAGCGCCCACAACTCTTTGTCATTGGCTTTTGTTTTGGCAAAGTATCGGTATAAAATCCGTTTGACATTTCCATCAAGTATGGGAACACTCACCCCAAATGCAAAACAAGCAATGGCTCGCGCCGTTGAGGGACCTATTCCAGCTAAACTCTCCAACGCTTCCACAGAGTTTGGCAAAACACCTTGCGTCATTTGTGCTGTTTTATGCAAGTTTCTGGCACGTGTATAATAACCCAAACCTTCCCACGCTTTTAAAACCTCATCTTCTTTTGCTTTTGCAAGGGATTCTAAGGTCGGAAATTTCTCTAAAAATTGAAAATAAAACCGCTCTAACACCGTCTTTACTTGTGTTTGTTGAAGCATGATTTCACTTAAGTATATATGGTAAGGGTTGGTTGTTTTTCGCCACGGCAAACCGTGCCGTCCATGTTGTTCATACCATTTAATCAAAGCTGTTTTTTTCAATACGTATCTTTTTAGTTTTTGTGTAGTTATAATCTATTTTTACTTAAAAGTAAATCTCCTTTGAAGCCTTCTTATACGTTTCATATCGTTACAATTATTTTTTTATATCTAAATCTGTAATCGATATTATTTTTATCATGTCAATATCATTCTTTTTGATTAAGATTGGCTTTAAAATAAGGAGAAGAAGTCATGGATGTATCTATACAAGCCCTTTTTGCGGCACTGCCAATAGTTGTTGCAGCAATTTTGTTAGTAGGGTTAAGGTTGCCTGCAAAGAAAGCGATGCCTGTTGTTTTTATTGCCACAGTGCTTGTTGCTTTTTATGTATGGGATGTCAGTTTCAACAGAATCGTTGCTTCATCGATTCAAGGTTTTTTAATTACAATAGCAGTACTTTGGATAATTTTTGGTGCAATTTTATTGCTCAATACGCTTAAACACTCAGGTGCTATCAAAGTGATTCGAGAAGGCTTTAACAATGTAAGTCCCGACAGAAGAGTTCAAGTCATAATTATTGCTTGGTTGTTTGGTTCATTTATCGAAGGAGCATCTGGGTTTGGAACACCTGCTGCTATTGCTGCCCCTCTTTTAGTTGCCATTGGTTTTCCTGCAATGGCTGCCGTTATGATTGGGATGATGATTCAAAGTACGCCTGTCTCATTTGGTGCAGTGGGTACGCCTATTTTAATAGGAGTCAACAAAGGATTGGATGCTCAGAGTATTGGACTTTCACTTGAAGCAGTGGGATCAAACTGGGAGACGTTCTTGCAACTCATCACCAGTGAAGTTGCTATTATACATGGTATTACAGGGACATTGATACCTCTTTTTATGGTTATCATGTTGACACGATTTTTTGGTGAAAACCGTTCATGGACAGAAGGTTTGTCTATTGTACCATTTGCTATTTTTAGTGGTTTGGCTTTTACCATTCCATATGCGCTTACAGGTATCTTTTTAGGAGCAGAGTTTCCATCACTGATTGGTGCATTGATTGGACTTCCGCTTGTCATATTTGCTGCTAAAAAAGGTTTTTTAATTCCTAAAGACAGTTGGGATTTTGCTCCAAAAGAGAAATGGCCTATCCATTGGGTTTCCAAACTTGAGATGAACCTAGATGCTATGAATACAAAAGTGGATATGTCACTGAGAAGAGCTTGGTTACCTTATGTGCTTGTAGCTCTTATTTTGGTTATTACACGAGTATCTGATGAAGCAAAAGCGTTTGTACAATCATGGGTGATTCCTTTTAAAGATATCATGGGTGAAGGCTTAGGTTACTCTATCGTACCTCTTTATTTACCAGGTGGGATATTGGTTTTTGTTGTTTTAATCACCTATTTTTTACATAAAATGGATTTTAAAGAGATGAAAGAGGCTTTAAGTGAATCCTCTAAAGTTATGTTAGGTGCAGGGTTTGTTTTGATGTTTACCATTCCTTTGGTAAGAATTTTAATTAACTCAGGTGTCAATGGTGCCGGTTTTGACTCCATGCCCGTCGCCATGGCCAACTTTGTAGCCACATCAGTTGGAGACATCTACCCAATGTTTGCACCAGCAATAGGTGCTTTGGGTGCATTTATTGCAGGTTCAAATACCGTTTCTAATATGATGCTGAGTCAATTTCAGTTCGGTGTGGCTGACGCACTTGGTGTTTCAACTGCGCTCATGGTAGCTCTGCAAGCAGTTGGTGCTGCTGCGGGTAATATGATAGCCATTCACAATGTCGTCGCCGCATCTGCAACGGTTGGATTGCTTGATCAAGAGGGTGAGACGTTGAGAAAAACGGTCATACCAACTCTTTATTACTGTTTAATCAGTGGTCTATTAGGTCTGTTTGCCCTATACTATTTAGGCATAACCGACCCCTTAGTCAAATAGCTTAAAAAGAGGGGTTCCCCCTCTTTTTGATTTGTGAAAAGGATAATCAACTCTTCGCTTTTTTCTTTTTAATAGTAAAAAGAAAGCCACCAACGGCTTTGCAGATGTTGGAACCTCTTCCCTCTCTCAATTAAACTAAAATGATATTATAGTTTGCATGTTAAGTATTATTCTCGATACAATAAAATATGAAAAAGAAAAAACCTATACATCAAAAAACAGCTAAACAGTGGGAAGAAGAAAATAAAAAGCCATTGAGCATTACAATAATTTAGTTACAAAAAAAGGACTCATTTTAAAACAAAGTAGATTATTTTAATTTCATACTAGCTTTTGAAATATAAATAAATGTTCATGCATGATAAGTAAAAAATTATAATTTTTTGATTTATTTACGCAAAAACCTGTAGCTTTGCAGTTATGTTGATGTTTAATGATATCTTCTTTTAAAGCAAATCCATTTTCTAAAAATTTACTCATTACCATATAAGCTAAAGGTTGATACATTTTATTTCTTCTTGTATCACCTATTAATATAGCACAAAATTTATTTGGTTTTAGAACTCTATGCATCTCTTTAATTACTTGCTCATATTCATCACAAAACTTTTCTAAATCATGAATATTTGATAAGTCTTCTTTTATTTGTTTATCACTATATTTTACTATATCAGCATAAGGTGGATGATTTAGTACAAAATCAATACTTTCATCTTTTAACATAGTTAGTTTTCTACTATCATTAAGTTCAACTTTTATATTTGGTGTATATTCACATTCAAAATTTAAAGCTGTATTTGTTAATTCTATTGCATTAGGATTAATATCTAGTGCTAGCAAGTTTCGATTTAAAAGTTTACACTCTATAGCTGTGGTACCACCGCCTATCATTGGATCAAGTAAATAATCTTCTTCATTTGAGTAACGAAGAATAAGATTTCTTACAATCTCAGGAGCCCAGTTACCTCTATATTTAGAATTATGAGTTGCCCAACTTCCACGTCTTGAAAAGCTCCAAACAGTAGTACACTCTTCTTCAAAAATCTCTGGATTTAAATCTTTCATTTATACCCTTTTCATTATTTATTATTTTAAATATTAACACATTGATATATTCTATCTATACTTTTATTGCATTTTGTAATTTTTTTAAACAAGAATAAAAAATTTATCTATAATTATATTAACTATATGTTATATTACATTTATGAAAGTAGAGAAACAAAATGTGTAAGCCAGTTATAAAGTGGGTTGGAGGAAAACGCCAACTTTTAAATGAATTAAAAAAATATATGCCAGAAAAATTCAATACATATTTTGAGCCATTTATTGGAGGTGGCGCATTATTTTTTGATTTAAAATTAGAAAAAAGTTTCATTAATGATTATAACTCAGAGCTAACAAATTTATACGAAATAATAAAAAATAACCCTAAAGAACTTATTAAGGATTTAGGCAAACATCAAAATAACGCAGACTACTACTATAAAATAAGAGCACTAGATAGAACACCTACAAAATATAAAAGATTAACAAACATAAAGAAAGCAAGTAGATTTATTTATTTAAATAAAACTGGATTTAATGGACTTTATAGAGTGAATAAAAGCGGGCAATTTAATGTGCCTTTTGGTAAATATAAAAACCCTAATTATGCTGACTTTGATAATATTTTTGCATGCAGTGATTTATTACAAGAAACAACTATTCTAAATGGAGATTTTGAGATTATTAAGCCATATATTTGCAAAGGAGATTTTATATATTTTGATCCTCCATATGTTCCGTTAAATGAAACTTCTAGTTTTACAGAATACACAGATAAAGGATTTGATGAAGATATGCAGTTTAGATTAAAAGAATTATGTGATTATATTCATAGTATAGGTGCATTCTTTATGTTATCTAATTCATATACGGACTATATAAAAGACTTATATAATGAATATGAGTTAATAACTGTACAAGCGAATAGAGCATTAAATTGCAAGGCTTCTGGTAGAGGAAAAATAAATGAATATATTGTAGTAAATTATAAAATCAAAAAAGGGAACTAATGTCTAAAATCACAACACATGATTCTTGGAAAAATATTTTTGATAATTTTAAGATAGTTAATGAGATTAAAAAAAATAAATATTTTGATATTACTGCTGATCAAATAAAATCTATTGATGGCAAAGAAGCAAGACTTATGACAAAAGTCGATTTTAGAGAGAATTTACCAAACATTATGAAACAAGAAGGCTTATCAATTTTAGCCATTAAAAATGGTTTATATAGGATTGCTAAAAATGACCCATTTATTGATATTACAAAAGAAATTAAAACTAAAATTATAGAACTAAATCCACCATCAAACGTAATAAGTCTTGACCCTTATAATATAAAAAGTGAAAGTGGAGCCTTAGATATAGCAACAATAACAGAGATGTCTAAAATTGTTTTCAATGAAAAAACTAACTTAGCTATTCGAGGAAGATTAAGAGGTACTTTAGACTTCAATATAGAAAATATTCCATACAATATAGATGGTGTACAAATAGAAGTAGATGGGGGATATGAAGGTGATACTTCAATAAATTTAGTTGAAGCGAAAATAGGTTTTAGAAATAATATTAATATAAGACAGCTATTGTATCCTGAACTATACTGGAAACAAGAAATTCAAAATAAGAAAGCTATTAAAAGTTATATATTTTATTTACAAGATGATATATATAGATTTATTCCTTATATTTATGATGGTGTAATTGGTTATGCCGATCATGAAAATGAAAAAGCATTCAAATTTAAAGAAAAATCATCAGACTTTTCTATTTATACAATTCAAATAAATCAAAATAATGTTTGTTTAAATACTCCATTTCCACAAGCTGATAAATTTGACACTATTCATAGTATGTTTCTTTTAATCTCAGAGCACCCTTGCATGACAAAAGACGAATTGAAATTAAACTTTGATATTGTAGATCGACAAATAGACTACTATTATAATGTTTTAAAATGGTTAAAACTATGTGAAGAAAAAAATAATTGTCTAATTTTAACCTCATTAGGCGAACACCTATTACAACTACAATTTAAAGATAGAGTGATCGAAATTGCAAAAATTGTATTTTCTGAACCCATTTTTAATAATGTTTTACATAATAGAGAAGTTAAACTTCAACTATTTCAACGATATAATGTGAATAGTGAAAGTACAAAAAATCGAAGATTACAAACAGTAAATGCTTGGATATCTTATTTTAAAAATATACTAGAAAAATAATTAATCCTAAAAAAGGTTTAGAAAACAGACTATTTTAAGATAGTTCAAGGCCAGAGTAAAATTTCTGATAGGAGTTTACTATTAGTAAATGAGTGAGAAAATTTCTGCGATAACGCAGAAATCTCATAAAAGAGGTTGTTTTATAAACCTCTTTTATTCGTTCATAGAGGCAAAAAACTCCTCATTATTACTCGTCTTCTGCATCTTAGAGTACAAGAACTTCAACGCTTCCACTTCATCCATACTTGAAATCGCATTACGTAAAATCCATGTTTTTTGTAAGATATCTGGTGAAAGAAGCAACTCTTCTTTTCTTGTTCCTGATTTAATGATATCAAGAGCTGGGTAGACTCTTCTGTTGGCGGCATTTCTGCTTAACACCACCTCTGAGTTACCTGTTCCTTTGAACTCTTCAAAAATAACTTCATCCATTTTTGATCCTGTTTCAACCAAAGCCGTTGAAATAATGGTCAAACTTCCACCCTCTTCAATATTACGTGCCGCACCGAAGAATCGTTTTGGTTTATGCAACGCATTGGCATCGACCCCACCAGAGAGTACTTTACCAGAACTTGGTGTTACAGTGTTGTATGCACGAGCCAATCTTGTAATAGAGTCCAATAAAATCACAACATCTTTTTTCATCTCAACCAAACGTTTTGCTTTTTCAATCACAATTTCAGCTACTCGAACGTGATTGTGTGCTGGAAGGTCAAATGTAGAAGAGTAAACCTCGCCTTTAACACTTCGTTGCATGTCGGTCACCTCTTCAGGTCGTTCATCAATGAGTAAAACCATCAAGTGTGTCTCTGGGTGGTTTCTTTTAATACCGTGTGCCAACTCTTTAAGTAACTCTGTTTTACCTGTTTTAGGAGGAGCAACGATCAATCCTCTTTGCCCTTTACCCATTGGAGCAAACAGATCAATCATTCGTCCTGTCATTCGAGTTTGTTCATATTCAAAAGAGAATCTGTCTGTTGAGAAAAGCGGTGTTAAGTTGTCAAACAGTGGTCTGTTTTTTGATTCATTGATCGGTAAGTAATTAATCGCTTCAATTTTTAAAAGTGCGTAGTACTTTTCACTCTCTTTATTAGGTGGTCGAACTTGTCCTGTTACAATGTCCCCTGTTCTTAAAGCAAATTTTCGAATTTGAGTGGCACTTACGTATGAATCATTTGAAGTATCTGAAAAGTTTGCATCCATGGCTCGTAAGAATCCAAAGCCACCATCTTTAATCTCTAAAATTCCTGTAAATAGAATAAACCCACCCGCATCGATTTGTGATTTTAAGATTGAAAACATCAACTCTTGACGTTTCAGCTCTTGGGGGTTTTCTACTTTAAGTTCTTTGGCGATTTTTAAAAGCTCTTCTAAGGGGAGTTCTCGAAGCTTTTCAATGGTGTGTCCCTCAACAGGGATATGTGTTCTGGCCTTACTGGCTCTACTGGTTCCATTTGTCTTTGAAGCAGACTTCGTGGCTTGTTTTGTTTGAGTTTGTGACTCTTCCATGAGTTTTTTTAACCTTTTTAGATGTATTAAAACTGAGTAGTTTTTAATGTAGTTTATTTCAGTATTGAATTTTTAGATGTGTAATTGTAGTACGTATTTTTAAATTTGTCAATTAAAGAGAATCTTACAAAATAAATCTATCATAAATAAAGATGCTCTCAATAAAAAAAGGCACCCCGTGCAGGATGCCTTTTAATCGTTACTTATTATAAGTCACCTTCGTGTTTACCTAAGTATTCAGCCACACCTTCAGTAGAAGCTTTCATACCTTCATCCCCTTTGTTCCATCCTGCAGGACATACTTCACCATGCTCATTTGTAAATAACATAGTGTCTACCATTCGGATCATTTCATCAATGTTTCTCCCCAGTGGTAAGTCATTGATAACGGCGTGTCTGACTGTTCCATCTGCATCAATTAAGAAAGAACCTCTAAGTGCTACAGACTCTCCGAATAATACGTCGTAGTCTCTAGAAATTTGTTTACTTAAGTCAGCAACTAATGGGTATTTAATTCTTCCAATCCCACCTTTATCAACTGGCGTCTCTCTCCATGCAAAGTGTGAGAACTGTGAATCAACAGATACACCAATAACATTTACACCTCTTGAAGTGAACTCTTCAATTCTTTTAGAGAATGCAATAATTTCTGAAGGACATACAAAAGTAAAGTCTAATGGGTAGAAGAAAAGAACCGCACCTTTTTCACCTAAGTTTTCATATAAATTAAAATCTTCAACAATTTGTCCGTCAGCAAGTACTGCTGTTGCTGTAAAGTCTGGAGCCTTTTTAGTAACTAACATTTTTTTTCCTTTTATGTGTGTTTTTGTATAATACTTGAGTGAAATTGTACAATAACTTCTTTAAAGAAAAAGTAACGTTAAAGTACAGTTTAAAAATTTAAGAAAAACTTTATTTTAAGATAAACTTTTTCCATAAATTTTAAACTTACATTTATTTTACATGTGCTAAAGTTACCCAAAATTATACAAGGAGTTTACTATGGCAGTAGTAATTACAGATATTTGTATCAGCTGTGACGCATGTTTAGATGAGTGTCCTACTGAAGCAATCGTTGATAACGATGAGAACCCAACGGGTGAAGATATTTATTATGTTTACGAAGATAAATGTGTAGAGTGTATTGGACACAACGATTCACCAGCATGTGCTGACGCCTGTCCTACTGAAGGATGTATTGTATGGGGTCAAAACCCAGATACTGAAGGTGCAGTTGCTGGTCAACCATGTGTTGAAGACTGATCATTTATTTCAGTTTTAACTCACTTTAAAAAGGCAGGTAGTTTTTACTACTTGCCTTTTTTTATTTTTTTAGGTATAATCCGCGACTTAAATTTAAAATAGGATTTATCTATGGAACAAACACTATCAATCATCAAGCCTGACGCAGTTGCAAAAAACGTAGTTGGTAAGATTTTAGACAGATTCGAGTCTGCTGGTCTTAGAATTGCCGCAACAAAAAAACTTCAATTAAGCAAAGCAGACGCTGAAGCTTTCTACGCAGTACACGCTGAGCGACCTTTTTTCGGTGAATTAGTTGAATTCATGATTTCTGGACCGGTTGTTGTTTCTGTTTTAGAAGGTGACAACGCTATGGCTAAAAACAGAGATTTAATGGGTGCTACTAACCCTAAAGAAGCAGCAGCTGGAACAATCAGAGCTGATTTTGCAGATTCAATTGATGCAAACGCAGTACACGGGTCTGACTCTTTAGAAAACGCAGCAAACGAAATTAAATTTTTCTTTTCTGACAGAGAAATTTGCTAATTAGTTAAAATCTATGAAAATAGAGTTCAGAAAAGTACCTCAAACCGCTAAAGAGTTTGAAACTGAATTTAATTCAGTAAAGTTAGAGGGTACTTTTTGTAAAATATCGCCATCGTTAATCAAAATCAGCGCCAAAATGTCTGGAACAACTGAAATTGAGTGTTGCCGATGCGGTAAAACAGAAGAGTATACACTTAATGAAGAGCTGGATTTTTTGTTAAGTGATGGCATTTTCAATAAAGAATCAGACGATTTGGTTATTGAAATAGAGAACAATACAATCGATTTTGATGAAATCATTCAAAATGAAATTGCTTCTTTACAGAGTGAATACCACTATTGCAGTGAGTGTGAAACCAGTACAGAAGCTTACGAAAAAGAATTTTAAATAAGGAGAATAACATGGCAGTACCAAAAAGAAGAGTGAGTCATACACGAGCAGCGAAAAGAAGAACACACTACAAAATTACTTTAAAACGACCAGTAAAAGACAGTGACGGTTCTTGGAAAATGCCTCACATGGTAAACCCAAATACTGGTGAATACAAAAACTAATGGTTAAAATTGCAATTGACGCGATGGGTGGGGACTTCGGTCCAGCACCTATCATGGAAGGCCTTGTTGCCGCTTTAAAACAAAACAAAAACTTTACTGCTATTGCAGTTGGAAAGAAAGACGTTTTACTTCCTTTAATCCCCCGAATCTATGATAATCGAATAGAAATACTTGATACAGAAGATGTCATCTCAATGCATGACAGTGCTACAGATGCACTTAAACGTAAAGAGAGTACCATTTATAAAGCCATTGAGTTGGTTAAAAATGGTGAGGCACAAGCAGTTGTTTCTGCGGGTCACTCTGGGGCATCTATGTCATTAGCTACGTTGAGAATTGGAAGAATCAAAGGGGTGAGCAGACCTGCAATTGCAACGTTAATGCCAACCAGTGAAAACCAAAATACGTTGGTTTTAGACGTTGGAGCGAACGTCGATTGTGATGCAAAAAATCTTTTTGAATTTGCCATCATGGGACAAGTATATGCGCAAGTGGTACTTGAACTGGATGAACCTATTGTTGGATTACTCAGCAATGGTGAAGAAGAATCAAAAGGAAATGAAGCAACAAAAGAGGCTTATGAACTTATTTCTAAAGCCCAACTACCAAACTTTGCTGGAAACGTTGAAGGTTCTGATATCTTCAAAGGAACAGTAGACGTCGTAGTTTGTGATGGATTTATTGGAAATATTTTACTGAAAACAGCCGAAGGTGTTGCAGATACCATCGGAAAAATCTTAAAGAAAAATCTTAAACGATCACTTATCTCTATTGCGGGAGCAGTATTGATGAGAAAAGTGTTCAGAAACTTAAAAGTAAGAGTTGATTATGCAGAGTATGGTGGAGCACCTCTATTGGGTGTGAAGTCTCCTGTCATTATTGCTCATGGGAAATCCAACCCTAAAGCGATAAAAAATGCTATTTTCCAAGCAATTGGAGCTGCAACTTCAAGTCTAGACGAAGATATCGAACACAGATTACATAAATACACACAAAAATAATAATTAAGGATTTTTAATGACTTATGCAGCTTTTAGATCGATTGGTGCGTATATTCCTTCAAAAGTTATGACAAATGCAGATTTTGAAAAAATTATTGACACAACAGATGAATGGATTACAAAAAGAACAGGAATTAAAGAACGAAGAATTTCTGAAAAAGATGAGGCATCATCAGATTTAGGAGCTAGGGCTGCCGAACAAGCAATTGAACGAGCAGGTATAAGCAAAGAGGAAATCGACTTAATCATTTGTGCAACTGTAACTCCTGACTATTTATGTATGCCATCAACGGCGTGTTTGATTGCATCAAAGTTGGGATTACCAAACTTAATGGCATTTGACATCAGTGCGGCATGCACAGGGTTTGTTTATGCCCTTTCTATTGCAAAAGCCTTCATTGAATCAGGGATGAAAAAAAATGTACTGATTATTGGAGCTGAAACATATACTTCAATTTTAGACTACACTGACCGAGGAACGTGTTTCATCTTTGGTGATGGTGCTGGAGCAGCAATCATCTCTGCTACAGATAAAAAAGAGGAAGCCATTGTGGATGTCAACTGTTCAAGTGACGGTAACTACGATGACCTCATCAAAACACCCGGTGGTGGAAGTAAAAATCCATGTTCACAACAAGTACTTGATGAGAAGATGGCGTGCATTCGAATGAAAGGGAATGAAACCTTTAAACTTGCCGTTAAAACACTCACTGCTGATGTTAAAGTGATGCTTGAAAAACACAACTTAAGTAATGAAGACATTCAACACTTTATTCCTCACCAAGCGAACTATCGAATCATTAAAGCTGTAGGCGATGCACTTGGATTGGGTGATGATAAAACCGTTGTAACGGTGGATAAATATGGAAACACATCAGCCGCTTCTATTCCAATGGCAATGAACTATGCATATGAGCAAGGCAGAATCAAAGCAGGCGATACGGTTCTGTTTGATGCATTTGGAGCAGGATTAACTTGGGGAAGTGCCTTGTTCCCATTTTCCCCTAAAAAATAACATCTTTTGATGTTATTTTTGATGTCCTTTATCAACTAACTTTTTATTATGCGGATTGTTTTTAAACACATCCATCGATTTTTTTTCTAACTTCTCTTTTTCAAAAAACTTATCAAATGTTGCAATGGGATTGATGTAAATAATCGATTCATCAATAATAATTTGAAAGATTCCCGTCAGTGGTATTTTTACTTGTGAGCCAAAATTCTCTTTTCCAAATCCCGCTTCAAAATATAAAAACTCGTTATCAATCTTAATAGTGCTGTAGGTATAGTTTGACAATACAAATAAAGAGAAGTTTGAGAGTTGGTCTAAAATAGAAGTTGGAAGTTGGGGGTGAAACGTAATTCCTTTGACATTTGCCGTAATCGCAAACTCCTGATTGCTGTTCAATAAAAAAGTCATTACCTCTTTTATTTGAAGACGCACCATCTGTTTATAATCTCTGTTTTCTACTATTTCATGTATCATTCTGCGGCCTAATTTTTAAATATTTATGTTATTATAACTTATGAAATTGATAATTACACTTATACTCTTGTGTCTGCAAATCATCACGGCTAAAGAGTTAACACTCACGCCAAAAGATATTCAAACCATCAATAATTCACCTCAAAAAAGTTTTATTATAAAGCGGTTTCAAGCGTATGAACGCATGAGAGATGAAGTCAAACCCTATCCTTTGATGAAAAAACTCGCCCACGTCAATACTTTTTTTAACCGTATTTTACCCGTGCAAGACGAGACCAAATACAGCTCCGATGATTATTGGGCCACACGTAAAGAGTTTCTAATCAACGGTCATGGAGACTGCGAAGATTATGTGATAGCAAAATACTTTACGCTTTCAGAATTGGGCATTGATAAAAAAAATCTCTATTTTTCAGTGGTGCAAGTCAAAGGGAAAACCACCTATCATATGGTGCTTTTATATAAACAAAAACAGACTTTTTATGTGTTAGATAACTTAAGTTTTAGAACCTTACCACTTTCAAAACGTGTAGATTTAAAACCAATGGTGGCATTTAATGAGTTTGAATCGCGTGTCTTAAAACGTAATGGTCTGGGTAAAAAAGCAAAAGTGAATTGGGGGAAAATAGACAAATGGGAAGAGCTTTTAAAACGCGTTTACATCAATAACGAATAGTTCTCTAATACATCCATGCCAATCATCGCATTTAACAATGCGATTTTTTTTGCACTTTTTAAATCTGCAATGGTTAAATTGGCTTCAATCAACTCTTTATGTTCAAGCAGTCTCTCTCTGGTCGTACCTAAAAGCAGTGGTTTTTTAGGAGTGAGCCAATGGCTTCCATCGTATAAAGCAATATTCGATATAGAAGTATCAGTTAATAATCCATCTTTTACAATGATAATTTCATCGGCCGTTTGTCGTTGGTTAAAAGCCAACTCCAACACACTTCTGTCCAACGATTTTTTAGCATACTCAATGCTGTTATCTTCAATGATTTTAAACGATTGAATGGTACGCTTTTCATACTCTGAATACTCTACATCCACTACGCCATACTCATCATAAAGCACTTTGCATTTTAAAAAGTTATCATTAATAGGCAGAATATACTCTTGAAGGTTGATGTTCAATGAAATAGTGCGAGCAATGCGTCGGTTGTGATACTCCAAATTAAAAGCAATGCCGTCATCGCATTTAATGGTTTCAAAGTAAGTTTCCTCTTCGTTCATCATCTCACCTTTTCATTTTATGTGGGAATGTATATTTTATCCATTAATTCTTGATATTCACTAAAAGCATCGGAATCGCATGTGATTCCTCCCCCACTTTTATAGACAACCTCTCCATCTTGGTTTTTTTCAATAAAACGTATCATCACGGCACTGTCTAAATTTTCTCCATCGAAAATCCCAAAAATACCCGTATAATACCCTCGCTCATACCCTTCAATGGACTCTAAAATCTCTATGGTTTTTCTTTTGGGTGTTCCAGTAATGGAACCAGCAGGCAACAATTTAACAATTATTTCCCCTAAATTGTCTTGCCAATTTAAAGGCAACTCTCCAGTGATTTTAGAACTGACTTGCAATAACTCTTTCTTTCCAGCTTTGATTTTATCAATATATCGAAACTTCTTTACGCGTACTTTTTTTGCCACAATTGAGAGGTCATTACGCAGTAAATCCACGACCATGGTATGCTCTGCCATCTCTTTAACATTGTTTAAAATACGCTCTTTGGCATTAGGAATGTTTGCATCAATGGTGCCTTTCATAGGGTACGTACTGATTTGATTGTTGTGTATTTTTACAAACCGTTCAGGGGAGAAACAGACAAACTTCTCTTTATATTTAAGTTTAAACTTCGCATGTGCTTTTTCATAAATGGTTTGCAAGCTCTCATTACACATGATATTTGTGGCTGTGGTTAAATTAAGGAGATAACTGTTTCCTGCTTTGATGTGCTCTTGCAAGGCATCAAATTTTTGTTTGTATTGTTCAAACGTAATGGGTTTTTTATGCAATTCAATCAGCGGTTCAAGCCGTTCACAATACGTTTCAGAGATTTGAAACTGAATACTGGGGGGGAGATTTTTAAGAGGTTGTACATCAAATGATTTTAAATCATATGAGATCATAAAGAAGCATGGCTCTTTCAAAGAGCCATACGTATTGAGTTGTGCAATCAGTGTTTCATTCAATAAGGCTTAACTCAATAACTTTTTTAAAATCGCCATTCTCACTGCAACGCCATTGCTCACTTGTTCTAAGACTTTGCATCGTGGGTCTTTTAACATCTCATCACTGATGTCAATATTTCTGTTCACTGGTCCTGGGTGCAGAAGTAAAATATCTCGCTCACCCAAGGTCTCTTCAGTGATACAGTAATCTTTTGCATACTCATTTAAAGACTCAAAATAGACTTCATGGTGTCGTTCAAGTTGCGTTCGTAAACTCATGATGACATCCACTTCATCAATGATTTCAGAAATATGATTATATTGTTTATACTCATCACCCTCATATTTAAAACAATCAGGAGCAACAAAACAAACTTCCATACCAAATCTTGGAAGCAGTTTTCGGTTTGACCCAGCAACACGAGAGGATTTTACATCTCCAATAATGGCCACCTTTTTCCCTTCGGTCTCCCCTTTAAAATGCTCTACAATGGTAAAAAGGTCTAACAATGCTTGCGTTGGGTGCGCGTGTGTACCATCACCTGCATTGATAATCGGACAATTTACATGCTCAATCAGACTTCCAGGAAGTCCACACTCCGAGTGTCGAATGGTAATCGCATCGGGTTTCATAGCATTGATATTGGCAATGGTATCAAAGATGGTTTCCCCTTTACTTCTTGAACTTCGTCCCACATCTAAAGAGATTACTTGAGCTCCCAAACGTTTAGCCGCTATTTCAAACGCACTTCTGGTACGTGTTGAATTTTCAAAAAATAGATTTACAATGATTTTTCCGTTTAAGTAGTTGTTTGATGTAAGATCTTTAAAGAGTCTTGCATCCTCAAAAAGCTCTAAAATTTCTTCTTTTGAGAAGTCAGATGTAGTGATTAAGTGTTGCATGGTCAGCCTTGATTTTTGATTTTAATTTTATCTAAAAAAAAATTAAAAAAAATAAAAAAATTTAAATTGTTACACTCCATTTAAAAAAAAGATGTTATAATAGAAACAAAAATGTAATATTTGTCAATTTCATGACAAATGTGACAATGTTGCTACAATATTGTGATAATATTGTGTGATTAAAAAAACCAAATATAAAAAGAGTTTATTATGATAGAAAATTATACACTTCTTTATGCACAAGGTGACGACGCGCAACGTGATGATTGCTTATCATATCTGAAAGGTTTATTCAAAAACGTTTTCGAAGCAAACAGCGGAAAGAAAGCTTGGGAAGTATTCAAAGAACACAAACCAAAGATTTTAATTCTTGATACCAACCTCTCAGAAATGAATGGACTCGAGTTAGCCCAAAAAATTAGAGCGCTCGATAAAACATGTAAAATTGTTATTTTAACCAAAGACACCAACGTTGAAGAACTGTTAGTGGCCATTAAATTAAACTTAACAGAGTACATCATCAAACCAATCAACGCAGAAGATTTAGGCATTATTATCAGAAGAGCCGTTGATGAGTTAAAAGAGGATGACAACAAAGTCAATCTCCTTGAATTAGCAAACAACTTCTACTGGGATAAAAAACTTGATAAATTGTATAAAAATACAAAAGAGATTAAGCTGACCAAAAAAGAGACCGAATTGCTTAAACTGTTAACATCAAGACTCAATTCAACCGTAAGTACAGAAGAGATTATGAGTTTTATTTATGACGATGCGGTTTGTAATACAAGTAAATTCAGAACACTTTTATACCGATTAAAACTTAAAATCAATTTTGAATTGATTGAATCAATTTATGCAATCGGTTACCGACTAAAAGTCAAAAATAAAAAATAATTATAATATTTAGCCTCACTTCTAAATATTTTTTGGATATAATCCTCTTAAATTTAAATGAATTTAAGAGGATTTTTTTATGCTTGAAAATATTGATAAACAGTATGTTTTACACACTTATGCACGAAATTATGTCAACTTCAAAAAAGGGATTAATGCCACACTTTTTGATGAAAACAGCAAAGATTATATCGACTTTACCTCAGGGATTGGTGTGGTTTCAGTCGGTCATGGAAACCAAAAAGTTGCCGATGCTATTTATGAACAAGTTCAAAATATTACCCATATTTCAAACCTCTATTTAATTGAACCTCAAGCACTTTTAGCACAAAAAATCCAAGAGCTAAGTGGTTATGATATGGCCATGTTCTTTGCAAACTCAGGAGCAGAAGCAAATGAGGGTGCCATTAAAATTGCTCGTAAATATGGAAGAACAAAGTTTGGAAACCAACGATACAAAGTGATTACTTTAGAGCACTCATTTCATGGCCGAACCATTACAACAGTCAAAGCAACCGGTCAAGAGAAGATGCACTCTCCAAACTTTTCACCCTATCCTGAAGGGTTTTCATACAACAATGTCTTAAATGATATTTATACGAGTATCGATGATGAAACCGTTGCCGTGATGTTAGAGCTTGTTCAAGGAGAAGGTGGTGTTCAACCCTTTGACAAAGATGAGATTCAACAACTGGCGAAATTTTTAAAAGAGAAAGAGATTCTTTTAATCATCGATGAAGTACAAACAGGTGCTTATAGAACAGGTGAGTTTTTAGCCTCAAATTTGTATGAGATTGAACCCGATATCATCACCATGGCAAAAGGTGTTGGAGGAGGTGTTCCTATTGGTGTAGTAATGACCAAACATAAAGACATCTTCTCTCCTGGAGATCATGGTTCAACTTTTGGAGGAAACTTCTTAGTTACTGCTGCAGCTAAAGAGGTATTAACCCAATTGGATGAATACAAAACCGCTGGGGCTTTAGATGAAGCCATCATCTATTTTGAAAAAAAATTGAATGAGATTTATGAAAAATATTCAGAATACTTCACGCAAAAAGTAGGTCTTGGTCTTATGAGAGGATTAAGAGCCAAAGATGAAGAGACACTCAGTGCCATCATCAAATCTGCTTTTAATGAGGGTGTTTTAGTCTTAAAAGCAGGGAAAAATACCTTACGACTTCTGCCACCTCTTACAATCAGTAAAGAGGAGATGGATGAAGGGTTTAAAAGGTTAGATAATGCGATTTCTAAAATCTAAAACCCTTTTAACGACACTTTTATTATGTTCATCATTACTCGCAAGTGATGATGAACAAATCTTGTCCAATGACCGTCTGAAACTCTTTGATTTAAGTAAAGAACAGGTTCAAGAAGATGCAGCAAAACTGCAAAAAGATTGGATCAACCCAGTTACATATAAACTCTCACGAACTTATAATGAACAGACCAATCCTTTAAAATCAACCATCACGGTTAATCAACCCATCTTTAAAAGTGGTGGGATTTATGAAGCAATTCAATACGCCAACTCTGTTGAAAAATACTCCAACTTGGATATTGATTTACAGAAAAAAGCGATGATCAAAGATGCCACTGCGTTGTTGTTTGAAATTCATAAAATGAACTACACCCTTAAAAAACAAGAACTCTTAGTGGCCAATGCCAACTTGGATATCATGAGAAAACGTGAGCAGGTAATGAGTGGATTATTGGATGCTTCTTATTTAGACAATGCCATTTTAGATGCCAATACAGCAAAAAATACCCTCATAGATTTGGAATATCAAAACAAAGAGTTGATCAACAACTTTAATAACTTGGCTTCACAACCGTATCAAAAGTTTTCATTGCCTGTGTTTGATGTGGTTAAAGATGAAGAGTTTTTAAACAACAACCTCAACATTCAACTTGCAAAAGAGGACATTGAAAAGAAAGATCACTTAAGTTTTATGACCATTTCACAATATCTTCCAACCATTAACTTTACGTACGATTACACCAAATATCATGACAAAGATGGCGATTTAACACTCAAAGAACAAAATGAAACAATTGGTTTAAATGTTACGTTGCCTTTAGACGTTCGATTTTTAAACGACATTCAAAGTGCTCGAATCGATTATCTAAAATCTCGTATTACACACAATACGACGATTTTAGAAGAGACCAACTACTATAAAACACAAATGGCGAAAATAGAGAAAATTGAAGCAAAAGATGAAATTGCCAAAGAAGATTATAAACTCTATGACTCGTTATTAAATGATATTACACAAGCCGTAAAAGCAGGGTTAAATGCACAAGCAGATTTAGATACTTTACAAAACTCTAAACAGATAAAAGCGTATGATATTGAGATACTCAAATTGGAGCGTCAAATTGAGTTACTGGATGTGTATGCACGAATCAATCGCTAAAACAGAAGATTAACTCTTCTGTTTTAAGTTAAGATAGTATTGAATCTCTGATTCATTTAAAATCTTAATGGTATTGGTGCTTCCAGGCATTCCAACTGGATAACCAATGGTTGTGATGTAGGGTCCTTTATGATCTAAAATCCCATTTCTTTCCAATGTTTTTAACATCTTATTGAACATCACCGAAGCATGCCCCTCTTTAATCGTACCAATAGGTGAAACACCCCAAACCCCTGCAAGTGAATTGAGCACTTTTTTCTTATGCGTAAAAGCATAAATATTGGTTTTTGGTCGATATCTTGACATTTTAATTGCACTTTGCCCCGAACTTGTTACGGCTAAAATTCCTTTGGCATTGATATCATCTGCCAGTTTTGTTGCCGTTGCTTGAATCACATCAAATTGGTCAAGGTATGGCATTTTATACTGTTTTTCATAGTTATAAATACCCTCTGTTGTACCAATGATATTGCTCATGGTATCCACAACATTAATTGGGTCAACCCCAATAGCACTCTCTTCAGAAAGCATCACCACATCCGTACCATCAAGTACCGCATTGGCAACGTCTGAAATCTCTGCTCGTGTTGCTCGTTCTGAATTGGTCATAGAAAGCAACATTTGCGTTGCTGTAATTACAGGTTTGCAAGCAAGATTTGCTTTTTTAATCAATTTTTTCTGAATGGTTGGAACATCATAGTATGGTACTTCAATACCTAAATCCCCACGAGCCACCATCAAACCATCACTGGCATCTAAAATTTCATCAATATTTTCAACTGCATCAAATTTTTCGATTTTAGCAATGAGTTTTCCTTTGTAACCACCTAAAAGTTGTCGTGCATGTTTCATATCTTTTGCATTTTGTACAAATGAAATAGCAAAGTAATCCACTTTATTTTCAACTCCCCATTTGATATCTTCTATATCTTTGGGTGTAATAACATCAATATCAATTGAAGTATTAGGGAAATTCACCCCTTTTCTAGAACTTAACATTCCGTGGTTTTCAATCATCGCTTTAAGCTCTTTTTTCGTCTCAATTACTTTTGCTCGAATGGTTCCATCATATAAATAAATGTATTCACCCTCTTTGATTTTATCAATAATATTAGGATAATTAATAGAGACAATATACTCATTATCGCTTTTTTGATACCCCACAATCTCTTTTTTTTGTAAGGTAATAATATCACCACGTTTTAAATCAAATGGTTCTTTTAAATCTCCTATTCTCACTTTTGGTCCAGAGATATCTTGCAGTACACTTACTACGGTGTTCAGATTTTTCATGGCAGTTCGAATGTTGGCTAAAGTTTGTGCGTGATACTCATGGCTACCATGAGAGAAATTGAGTCTGAACATATTTGCACCGGCTTTAATTAAGCCCTCTATCGTTTCAACACTGTCGCTTGCTGGCCCTAACGTTGCTAAAATTTTTGTTCTTTTTTCCATTGGCCGAATCCTTTATAATTTTATTTCCCTTATTATAACAAAAAAAAGGCATTTTACAATTACAACTTGTAACTTAAAACGTTTACCTTGATTGACATATAATAAGTAAAAATGTACAATTTCCCAATATAAAGGATAAACCAAGATGAATTTCAGTACCTATTTTAATGATTGGCTTTATGGCAAAAATGGCTACTACACCAAATACCGAACCATAGGAAAAGATGGGGATTTTTACACCTCTGTTTCGACCTCTAAATTTTTTGGTGGCGCCATTGGTAAAAAAGTCATTCAAACCATTGAAGAGGGCTTTGTCTCCAACAACACCACGCTTGTAGAAGTAGGCGCTCATCACGGTTATTTACTGGCAGATATGATTGAATTTATTCATACACTCAAACCGGAACTGCTTAGCACCATGACTTTTGCCATTGTAGAGCGGTTTAAACCTTTGCAAGAGCAACAAAAAGCCTACTTCAAAGAAGCCTTTGGAGATGCCATAAAACTCGTACACTATAATGATATTTCGGAAGTGAAACTGGACAGTGCGATTATTGTAGCCAATGAGATTTTTGATGCATTTTCATGCGAATTGGTCTATACCACACAAGAAGGAGAACTGCAACAAGCCCTTGTCAATGAGCATAGCATAAGTTTTGAGCCGTGTGAAGATGCATCCATACAAACCATCTGTTCAAAATATGGCATCACTAAAGGGGAAGTGGCTTTAGGTTTTGACAGCTTTGCGCAAAACCTTGCAAAAAACATTCAAACCTTTGAGTTCATTACCTTTGATTATGGAGAGAAGTATCCACGAAACGACTTTTCAACCCGTATCTATCATAAACACCAAGTGCACCCTATCTTTGAAGAGGGTTTAGATTTAAAACAACTTTTTGGCCAGAGTGATATTACGTATGATGTCAATTTCATGCACCTCATTGACAGTTTTAAAAGTGCTGGTATTAAAAACGTCAGTTACCAAACACAACTCAAAGCTTTAGTGGAGTTTGGTATCATTGAACTGCTTGAAATGGTTAAAATATATTCAGGTGAAAATATCTACTTACGTGAAGTTCAAAAAGTCAAAACCCTGCTTGAACCAACAGGCATGGGTGACCGTTTTAAAGTGGCCGTTTTTAGAAAAGAGGCGTAGTGTTACGTCTTGTTTTTTTACTGTTGCCACTTTTTATATGGGCCAATAATGGTTGGAACGCTCTTCATAAAGCTGTCTATGAAGAGGATATTCAAAAAGTGCAACACGCTTTAGAAACTGAAGATATTGACTCAACAACCACTGCTGGGTTATCCAGCTTGCATATGTCCGTAAAAAAACGCGATTTAGCGATGGTGAAATTTTTAGTTGATCAAGGTGCCAATATTGATGCCCAAGACAACAAAGGCTTCAGTGTTTTATACTATGCGGTACTGCAAAACAATATCCCCATTGCAAAATATCTTTTAACACACAAAGCCAATCCCAATTTAAAAAACAACATTGGCAATGCACCCATGCACAACATTGCCTATAATAGCCGTTTTGAAATGCTTGAACTCTTTATTTTTTTTGGTGCAAATTTAAAAATCAAAAATGCATACGGTATGCGCCCTTATGATTTTGCTCAAAGAAAAGGGAATAAAGGAATGATGGCAGAGTTGTCCCAGTATGAGCATAATCTTAAGTAATTCAGTCAAGAAATTTAATTGTTCACTTTGATTTAACATAAAGATATTTTCGATAAAATCACACCATTAAATAAAATCTCAAGGTTATATCATGCAAGTAATTGTAAATGGTCAAACAAAAGAGTTTGAACCTTCCATTTCATTGCAAGAAGTGATTACCTCTTTACAAATAGAGGATAAAGTCATGGCTGCAGCAGTGAACATGGAGATTGTTAAAAAAGATAATTGGTCCACCCATGCACTCAATGAAAATGATAAAGTAGAACTGTTACAGTTTGTAGGTGGTGGTTGATGATTTCAGATATCAACTCAGTCTGTACGTATTGTGGCGTTGGTTGTGACATCACTGCTCAAGTACAAGAGAATAAAATTTTAAAAATCTATGCTCAAAATGATGGGTACGTTTCACAAGGAAAACTCTGCATCAAAGGAAAATCAGGTTTTGGTTTTGTAGCAAGTCCTGATAGAATCCGAAACTGTCGAGTGAAAAAAAGTTTCATTGAAGTCAACTTAGAGAACATGCCGCGTGAGCTTAAAGCACGGGCAAAAACACTCAAAGAGTTTGATGAAACCTACTTTGAAACACCCTATGAGTTCACCACTTCATTAGCCGCTTGGAAACTTTTAGAAATCAAAGAGAAGTACGGACGACACAGTTTTTGTGGTATGGGAGGAGCACGAACGTCATGTGAGAGCTCTTACATGTTTCAAAAGTTTGTACGAGAAGCGATGCACTCTCCACACGTAGACAACTGTGCACGTGTCTGCCACAGCCCCAGTCTAAAAGGAATGAAAACAACCATTGGAGAAGGGGCAGCAACCAACCCATTCGATGATATTTTCCAAACAGAAAACATCATTGTCATGGGTTCAAATACCACTGAAGCACACCCGATTGTTGCCAATCGAATCATCAAAGCAGCACGTGAAAAAACAGCTGATTTAACAGTGATGGATGTTCGACACATTCAATTGGGTAAATTTGCAAAAAATGAGTTGATCATACCTTATGAAGCCAATTTGCTCGTTTTAAACATGATGTCCTATGTTATTTTAGATGAGAAACTCTATAACAACGAGTTCATTGATGCACGCTGTAAAGGTTTTGAAGCATATAAAGAATCTATTTTAAATGATGAATATGCCAATCCAGAGTTTATGAAAAATGTCAAGGGATATGAACTCTTAGCAGAACAAATCCCTGAAGTAGCACGTGCGTATGCCACTAAAAAATCGATGTTTTTTTGGGGACTTGGTATTACCGAACATTTAGATGGTTCATATGCGGTTATGGCTATTACTAACTTAGCAATGCTCACTGGTAATATTGGAAAAACAGGTGCTGGCTTGATGCCACTTCGAGGACAAAACAATGTACAAGGAGCCTGTGATACGGGATGTTTACCTTACTTTGCCCCCGATTATCAAACACCAAAAGAGATTGGTTTAATGACCCCACAACTTATGGATGAGATGATTGCTGGAAACATCAAAGCGATGTACGTTATGGGTGAAGACATTGCACACATTCACCCCAACCAAAACAAAGTACATAAAGCACTGGGCAACTTAGAGCTCATCATCTCAAATGAGTTATTTATGAATGAAGTGACGAAAATGGCAGACATTGTATTTGGTGTAAAATCTGCGTATGAAAAAGTGGGTGTTTATGTCAATGCGATGCGACGTCTTCATCTTTCTCAACCTCTTGTAGAAGCAAATATGCCAGATGATTGGGAAGTCTTACGAGATATTGAAAACAAAATCACAGGGGATTTTAACTACACCGATGTGGAATCTGTTTGGAATGAAGCCAAAGAAGCCGTAGGGTCACGATTCAGTGGTGCCACGTATCATAAGCTTTCTAAAAACAGAAACCGAGGGATGCAATGGCCAATCACCAAAGAGGATACACCCATTTTACACGTAGAAGAGTTCAGAACAGAAGATGGAAAAGGAACATTCCAATACAACCAATACAAACTGCGAGAACAGATTAAAAAACTCGTAACCAATGAATCATTTCATAAAAATGAGTTCTATTTAACAACGGGTCGAACTATTGTACACTATAACAATGCTGCACAAACGATTCAAAGTGAATCATTGAACTCAAAATATGACACCGATGTTATTTTAGCCAGTATTGAAGACAAAGAGCGCATTGGAAGCGATAAAGTTATTCTTAAAACACAATACGGTGAAACAGCCATCATGCCAGTGAAATATGTTAAAACGATTAAACCCAATACTCTTTTTACAACCTTTCACCATGCCAAATCAAAAGTCAACTTTATTTTTGGTGATGAAGCGGATGAACTGATTATGACGGCATGTTTTAAATCCATACGAGTTGAAATTGAGCCGGTCTAAGGGTGACAAAGCAGAACAAAAAGCGTGCGATTATCTGCAATCGCACGGCTTTACCATCATTGAACAAAACTTTTATGCTAAAAAACTGGGTGAGATTGATATCATTGCTTCTAAAAACGGCGTATATCACTTTATTGAAGTCAAATCAGCCAATGAGTATGAAACGGCTGTGTATAACATCACTGCATCTAAACTCTCAAAACTCATGCGCAGTATTGATTACTATGTACAACAAAAAAATCTGAAAAATGACTACACTTTGGATGCCATCATTGTAACTCAAGAGCAAATAGAGTTTCTTGAAAACATTACGCTTTAAACAATATTTGACTTATAAAACAAAACTTTCACACGGACTCTTTTTTCTAAGACAAACTAGATTGTAATTTTAATGTAACTTTTTATTTTTTATGTTATAGTAACTTATATAGTGAGAAGAGGTGGTCGCTATGAACAGTTTAAATCGATTAAATAAAGTTACAATTATCATTACTTTATTATTAACTTTTACCGTTGCCGTATCGGCTGCTTATGCGATTTATAACGCTTATCATCAAAAGCAAGAGCTCGTTTTAGAACAAGCCAAGAACGCATTTGAGAAGAACCTCAACTTTAGAAAATGGGTTGCCATGCATGGAGGTGTGTATGTCTTTCCCACAGAAAAAACACAACCCAATCCCTATTTAAAAAATCATCCTTTCAGAGATTTAGAGACCACCGATGGTAAAAAGCTCACATTAATGAATCCTGCTTACAGTTTACGAGAGATGTTGGAAAACTTCAAAGGTCGATTCGATGAGTATGGACATATCACCAGTCTGAATCCTGTCAACCCAAAAAATCATCCTGATAAGTGGGAAGAAGCTGTTTTAAAACGGTTTGAAAATAAAGAGATTTCAGAATATTATGAGATATATAACTATAAAGGAGAAGAGCATCTTCGCTATATGAAAGTTTTAAACACAGAAGCCGAATGTTTTGCCTGTCATGAGACGCATGGTTATGAATTGGGAGATGTTCGTGGAGGAATCTCTATTACAATACCCATGATCTATTACAATGAAAAAAGCTTTCAAGAGGTTCAAAAAATTTTGTTTATGCACCTCTTTATACTTTTAGTGTTGTATGGCATTATTTACTTTTTTTATCAACGACTTAAAAACTCTATTTTAGAAGAGCAAAAACTGATCTCGCAATTGGCATTAAAAGATCAAATGCTCTTTAAACAATCCAAAATTGCCTCTTTGGGAGAGATGCTCAATAACATCGCTCATCACTGGCGACAGCCTCTGAGTATTATTTCAACAAGTGCCAGTGGTATTAAACTGCAAAGAGAGTTTAATACCATTACCCCAGATATGATTGATAAAGCGATGGATGAAATCATTCATACCACCAAATATCTTTCACAAACCATTGAAGATTTCACCAATTTAATTGATGAACATTCATCAAAAATAACATTTAATATCTCAGAGTATTTACTGAATGATGTGCAAATTTTAAAAGCCAATACCAAGTGCCAAAATATTCATTTTATAATTGAAGTTGAACCCAATATTGAAGTTAAAAACTATAAATATGCTTTCACCAAAGCGATTTTATATATTTTTAACTACTTACAAAAACTCTATGAAAATAGCTTGCTAGAGCCTAAAGTATTACTCCTTCAACTCACACGCAAAGAGAATGAAGTGCATATTATGATTAAAGAGAACACCAATTGTATCGATGATGAAGCAATTAAAAAACTTTTTGAACCCTCTATTACAAGTCGTTATGACTACCAAACCAACAATCTAAGTCTCTTTTTAGCATCGAAATTGATCAGTGAAAATCTCAATGGAAGTATCAACGTAACCCACTCCACGCTTTCATATGAGAATAAGGATTATTCAGGTGTATGTTTTAAAATCACTTTGCCACTTGAAAATAAAGAGTAACACTACTCTTTATTATTTAAAAAATGTTTCAAAGTAGGTAACTCTTCTAAAGATTTGGGTTGAATTTTTAAAATCTCAGGTAACGACTTCACTCCCATAGAGAGGAGATATTGTAAATTGCTGTCAAACGTGGCCTCTTGAATGACATAAATTTTATCTTGATGAATTTCAAACATATATCCTCCATTGGGAATAGGTGTCATTGAAAGTGTTACGGTGTAATGCTCTTTTAAAATACTCTCTTTGGTTGAGTACATTAATCCCACGTTATACCCTTGCTTACCAAACCCTTTAATGAGTACCACTAAAACCTTTTTTTCACCCGATTTTGAGGTATTGAAAATATCCACCAAATCTTTAATGGTTTCATAACCAGGAATTTTAGCATAGAGTCGTTGGATAAAATCTCCAAATCGAGTCTCTACAAAAAGACCAATCACATACGCCATAAACCCTAAAATCATCAAACCTATGAGGGTCCATAAAAAAGGATGATTTTCTGGATTAAATCCAAAAAGTTCAAACAAACTTCCCGTGAGTGCATTTATTTTGTCATAAATCCACAAAATTATAATACTAACAGCAATGATAGGTGCTAACCAAAAAAGACCTTTTAAAATAAGTGAGAAGATATGACTCTTCCCTTGACTTAAAAATTGACGAAATGTATCTAACATCTGCTTTTCCTTTATGCAGATGATAATAGCATGTTACAACTCAATTTTCATTGATAATTGAAACCATTTTGTATAGTTTCTATACATATTTTTTTCAAAACTATAAAAAATTTTGCTAAAATACTCCATGGAATCAATACTACTTATCATATTTATCTCACTTGCCATTTCAACCGTACTGAACCTTATTTTAAAAAAACTCTCAATCTCACATATTATTGGTTATATCATCACAGGTACACTTATCAGTAACATTTTTAATTTTAATGGAGACAACGACCTTGATGCACTCAATCTCATTGCGGAGTTTGGTATTGTTTTTTTAATGTTCACCATTGGCTTGGAGATGTCCTTTAATAAACTTAAAAAGATGAAAGAGATTTTGTTGGTCAATGGGGCCTTACAAGTGGGTTTGAGTGCAAGCATTATTTTTATAGTCTCAAAATTTGTTTTTATTATCCCTACCACGGCCTCTATTATCATTGCCTTGGCATTTTCTCTTTCATCGACGGCCATTGTTTTAACCTATTTAAAGCAATCCAAAGATATCTATACCCCCTATGGTGAAAAAGCCACCGCAATTTTAATTTTCCAAGATTTAGCGGTTATTCCTATTTTACTTCTCATCAGCTTTTTGTCCAACGACACATTAAGTCTTGATCAAGTCATCGTACAGACGGTATTCAGTGCCATTATTATTATTGTGTTTATGTTCACAGTCGGAAAAAAAGTAATGAATTGGTTGTTGCACTTCTCATCTAATGCCAAACTTGAAGAGCTCTTTTTGGGTTCTGTTCTCTCCATTGTAATTGGTGCTTCTCTACTCGCACACGCTTTGGGCTTCACCTACTCTTTGGGTGCTTTTATTGCAGGAATGATCATTGCAGAAACCTCATATCATGTTAAAGTAGAATCCGATATTGCTTCATATAAAGACCTTCTGCTGGGAGCCTTTTTCTTCTCAGTGGGAACCAAAATTGATGTTGTCTTTTTGATGACCAACCTACACTGGGTAGTCATGATATTCATTGCAGTGATGCTCATAAAAGCAGTCATTGTCTACTTTCTTATTAGGCGTAAGGCCAACAAAAGTGACAGCGTTAAAGCAGCACTCGCTCTTTGTCAAATCGGAGAATTCTCCTTTGCAGTGTTTGCTTTAGCATCCAATCAACACTTGCTTTCAGACGAGCTCAGTAAGTTTCTGATTTTAATCACCGTGTTATCTATGATTATAACGCCCTTTATTGTTAATAACATCTATAAACTCGCTTCTTATGTGGTCGTAGAGTTTTATGAATCCGATAAAATTACACCCATTGAGGCTAAAAACCACATCATCATTTGTGGATTTGATACTTTAGGACGGATTGTTGCACGTACTTTAGAAGAGAAAAAGATACAATTTGTCATCATCTCAGATGACTTACGACACGTATTACTTGCACGTAAGCAAGGTTATATGGCCTACTTTGGTCACTTAGATAAATTGCCGGTATTAGAATCACTTAAAGCCGATGAAGCGCGAAGTTTGATTATTACACTGAGCAATGTAACAAAGAAAAGATTGATTTGTGAAGCCGTACAAAAGTTTATCCCTCATGCCAATTTGGTTGTAAAAGTAGACTCCATAGAGGAGCGAAAAGATTTAAAAGAGCTCAATATTAAGAATTTTGTACATGCACAACAAGAAGTTGCAAAACTGTTGGTTGAAAGTGGAACGACGTGTAAACTGTATGATGAGTAGAAAGAGTTAAGCTTAACGACTTCTTGAACTCTGTTGCCGCAAAACAGAGTCAGAAGTCATGTCAAGCCTAAACTGAACGATTTAAAATATGGAAGTCTTGTATATCAACAAATGTAATGTAACATATCATTGTAGCAATTGTATAGCTTTTTAGAAAATTTCCTATAAATTGAGTTTAATCTATAATTTAATATAATTCCAGACACAGGAGACCTCTAAAAATGAATGATATTAATTTTTAGAGATCTCCTCAATATAGGAGCTTTTTTGTACGATAAAGAGTTAACTGCCATTAAAAAATCTAATCGCTATCGACAACGCCAGATTCACGACCCCTCTTTAGTTGATTTGGCCTCAAATGACTACTTGGGATTGGCTCAAAATCGTGTTCTTTTCATGAGTGCGTATGAACGTGTTTTAAATCACCACTACCAAGGCCCCAAAGCATCGACTTTAGTCAATGGATACACTTCCATTCATCAAGAGTTTGAACAAGCCCTTTACCAAGCCAATGGTTTTGAAGATGGGGTGATTGTCGGAAGTGGTTTTTTGGCCAATGTTTCTATGATTGAAGCGTTGGTGCGAAAAAAAGATATTCTTTTCATTGATGAAGAGTATCATGCCAGTGGTATGTTAGCGACCCGACTTTTAAAAAAAGAACAAGTGATTGTATTTAATCACAATGATGCCTCAGACTTACAAGATAAAATTTCACAACTCTCATCCAACTATGACCGACTGATTATTGCCATTGAAGGGGTTTACTCCATGCATGGTGATGTCGCACCCAAAGCTATTTTTAATATTGCAGATGAACACAACGCGCTTCTTTTAGTGGATGAAGCGCACAGTTCAGGAGTCATTGGAGAGCATCTTTTAGGCATCTTTGATTATTATAACATCACACCCCAAGCCAACCATGTAAAAATGGGAACACTGGGAAAAGCGTATGGAAGTTACGGCGCTTATATCTTGGCTTCACACACGGTGATTGATTTTTTAATCAATCGTGCCAAAGCCATCATCTATACCACGGCACCCTCTTTATTTGACACAGCCATGGGGTTAGAGTCACTGCACTATATTTTACACAATCAAAAAGAGTTAAAAAAGCGCATTGCTGCTCATCTTCATATTATTCAACAAGAGTTGGGAATCAGATCTGAAAGCTTGATTATTCCCATTGTAATTAATGATAACCAAAAAGTTTTAAGCATACAAACACGTTTAAAAGAGCACGGATTTTTAGTGGGGGCTATAAGACAACCTACAGTTAAAGAGGCTATAATAAGACTCATAGCTAAAATAGATATTCCGTGTGATGATTTAAAAAAAGTATGTCAACTGCTCAAGGAGTTCTTATGAAAAAATATTTAATACTGCTATTTATCTGTACACTTCCACTCTTAGCACAAGAGAGTGTGGTTGTACCTCAAAAAAAATGTGAAGTTATAAAATTATCCAACTTTAATACCCTTGTTTCATGTCACAACTTTGACTATTTAATAGAGTATCAAGAGACACGTCGAGACGATGAAGACAGCGTAAAAAAAATTACGGCCATCTCTTTAAAAGAGACAAAAATTATTAAAACCCAATAAGAGGATATTATGACAAGAATTCAACACTTAATCAAAGGAAATGAAAAATTCAGAAGTCTCTATTTCCCCTATTTTGAAAAAGATTTAAAAAAATCGGTTAAAATAGGACAAAAACCTGAAGTGCTGTTTATTGGATGCTCTGACAGTCGAGTAACGCCTGATTTGATGCTTGATACCAAACCAGGGGACATGTTCATTTTACGAAACGTGGGCAATTTTATCCCTCCATTTAAAGCCGATAATGACTTCCACGGTAGTGCAGCAGGGATTGAATATGCGGTTTCTGTCTTAAAAGTAAGAGACATCATTGTATGTGGCCACTCACATTGTGGAGCATGTAAAAGTCTGTATGAAGAGATTCCTAATGAACCTTCCATGATTCATATTAAAAAGTGGCTTGAGTTGGGACAAAAAGCCAAAGAGTTTACGCTTAAAAACATCAAAGACCCTAATGACATGGAAGAGCTTTATCGTCAAACAGAGCGTAACTCGATTTTGTACCAAGTTGAAAATCTTTTTTCATATCCTGCTGTTAAGCAAAGAATTGAATCAGGAGATTTACGAATCCATGGTTGGTACTACTCGATTGAAACAGGTACCTTAGAATATTATGACAGAGAAGAAAAAATCTATAAACCACTGAAAGAGATAAAATGAGTCAAGAAAACGTAGAAGTAAGAAAAATCCCGAAAAAACATATGATTGCAATCATTATTGTTGTACTTGTTGGTATCGCATACTATATTGTAAGCTCGCAGTTGCGTGCAGATAAACTTGAAGAGATTCTTGGAAAACTTGGGCATCCAAATGTTACGGATGTAACCGTTTATAAAGTTCACAAAGTAGAAGACCCTGAAGTTAAGAAAAAAGGAACCCTTTATAGTTTAAAATTCAAAGATTTAAATACCAACAAAGAGTGCAATGGATTTGTACTTTACAATTATAAACATGAGTACAGTAAAGATTTAGACTGTAACTAACACATTGGACAATTATGACACTAGAAGAAAAAATTTTTAACCAAGAGCGTCTGACATTTGAAGAAGCCGTCGCACTTTATGATTTAGACCTCTTTACTTTAGGCAAAGTCGCCAATAAAATACGACGAGAAAAGTTTGCTAATAAAAGCTACTTTAATATCAATCGGCACATCAATCCAACCAACATCTGTAAAGACGTGTGCCAATTTTGTGCTTACAGTTCAAGTAGAAAAAATCCCAACCCTTATACCATGTCTCATGAAGAGATTATGGCAGATGTGGCAAAAGCCGTTGAAAAAGATATTAAAGAGGTACATATCGTATCTGCGCATAATCCTGATACAGGTTTAGAGTGGTACATGGATATCTTTAAAAAAATCAAAGACACCTACCCTCAACTGCATGTCAAAGCACTCACTGCAGCTGAAATTCACTTTTTAAGCCAAGAGTATAACCTTACATATGAAGAGATCATTGCAAAAATGCTTGAAAGTGGTGTGGATTCTATGCCAGGTGGGGGTGCAGAAATCTTTGATGAAAAGGTACGTAAGAAAATCTGTGGAGGAAAAGTGACGTCTCAACAGTGGTTGGATATTCACCAACTCTGGCACCAACAAGGCAAACAAAGTAATGCTACGATGCTCTTTGGACACGTAGAGACAAGAGAACATAGAATTGATCATATGTTGCGACTGCGTGATTTACAAGACAAAACGGGTGGCTTTAACGCCTTTATTCCTCTTGTTTATCAAAAAGAGAATAACTATTTAAAAGTCAAAGAGTTTCCAACAGGACAAGAGATTTTAAAAACCTTTGCCATTGCAAGAATTTTACTCAACAATATTCCACATATCAAAGCCTATTGGGTGACTTCTACCATGAAACTGGCTCTTCTAGCGCAAGAGTTTGGTGCTGATGATTTAGATGGAACCATTCAAAAAGAGTCCATTCAAAGTGCAGCAGGAGCAGCAAGTGCCAATGGTATGCCACTGCAAACATTTATAGATGTGATTAAAAATTCTGGATTTGTTCCAGTGGAGAGAGACTCCGTATATAACGAAATAAAAGTGTGGTAATACCTTTTTATTTCTCTTCAGTTTTTAATAAAAAGCTATAACAAACCACGACTTTCATCGTCGTGGCCCAGAGCAGTTATCTGTTTTGGTGAAATTGTACAATAAATTGCGTTCGTATTCCTTCATCTGTTTTCTCCATGATTATAGGATAAGAGATGTTCACAGAATACAATGCAATGTTTAATCGTTCAATTAAGTCAAAAAGCTCTTTTGGTGTTTTATAAACCGTATCAACTTGATAATTAAATGTACTCACTTCTGATTGAAAATCCGATTTAAACTCAAAATTTACATCTTTACCTAAAAGTCCTGCTAGAACTTCATGTACTCTTTGTTTTGGCAAAAATTCGTTGACTATATAGTTGGGTAAAATCTCTTTGATGTTGCTTGTCTCTTCAATCTTATCACGGTTGATAATGGTCGCGTTTAAAACGGTGCTCTTTCCATCAATAAACTCAATATCTGAATGTGCATAGAGTTTTAAAAAATTGGGTTGCATTGATCGAATAAAGGTGTCATCTTCAAGTAAACTCACACTCATAGTAGACTGTTTGGCTTCCAGTTTCAATGAGTTAAGTACCACATTGTATGGAATATTTTCAAACAGCTCTAAAAGGTGTTTAGAAATTGCTCTGTTTTTAACCATATGATTTGGCAATGCAGGTTTTTTTGCCAACAGCTCTTTTTGTTTTTTAAGCGCTTCTTTTTGAATTTTCTCTTGCACTATTTTTTCTTCCACGCTCTGTTTTTTTATCTCCATAAATGTGTAAATCGTATAAACAGACGCCGCAGAAATAATTAAAAAAAGCAACAGAGAAATAAAAGTAAATTTACTTTTGACCTTTTTTCGTGGTGCAATAAAACTCTTTTGCTGTTTTAAAGGCTGTTTGGCCAACTCATAGATGTAATCATCCATTGAGATAGGATGATAGTTCACTTCGATTAAAAGCTCTTTATGTAAGGTATTAACCTGTTCATCATTGAGCTGTTTAATCATATGTAATATGGTTACTCTGTCAATAAAAGTTTTATCTTTAGTGGCATAAAATTCAGCTAAAACCGTGCTGATGATGTTCTCTATTTCATAATAGTAAATCTCATCAAAGAGTTTTTGCCCTGAAATTTCATTATCATAAAAGTGCGACTCTTTAATCTCAGCAAATGAGGTCAACGCTTTAATGGCATAATAGACAATTTTGTTCTCTTCATTTAAAATCACCAAATACAATGAGTCATTTAAAATAAGCCCTGTTAAGGCTGAAGCACTTGGGTTTTGTTCACAATGCAGATTTAAAATATGAAAAGGGGAATAGATATAATCAATTCCGCTGGCATCAAAATAGTATTTGGTTTCAAAAAGTGTACTTTTATCTAAAGCCACTTTATAATCACTGTTTAAATTAACCACCACATTAGTATCAGCATCGGGTTTATCCCCTTTTGCATAAAGTTTTTGAGTGGGGGCATCACACACCGTTGAGAAGTAGGTTTCAGGTTCATTTTGTTCCAATGTACGCAATTTAATCACCACATCCTCAGGCAGACTCAACCCTGAAGTTAAAAATGTAGATTGTTCCGCTTTGATGATATCGTCATTGTTTAACAGTTTATAATCAAGCTTCAATTGATTATAGTACTTTATAATACTTACATATTGTGAACTTTTACCAAACATGATCCCCTCGATTATTTCATTACATTATTTTGATGCAGTTTCTCTCGTATGAGTGCCTTTGCGTCATCCATCTCTAACCCCGTGATACTAAATGGTTCTCCCACATAAAAATCAATACGTCCAAATGGTTTAGGCACTACAAATTTATCCCATGATTTAAACTGCCAATATTTACTGGGTTGTGCATTGAGTGCAACAATTTGGCAATCGGTTTTTTGTGCTATGGCAACGATTCCATTGGCCACACTGAATCGTGGTCCTCTTGGACCATCGGGTGTGATGGCCACGTCATTACCTTGCTTTATCTCTTTGATGGCATTCATTAAGGCTTTTAATCCCCCTTTTGAACTGGAACCATCAATCCCTCCAACGCCTAGGTATTGTACAATTTTTTTAATTAATTCGCCATCACGATGCTCACTGACAATCACCTTCACTTTTCCATTTTTTCTAAAGTGTCGGTAGTTCAATGGTTGCATCAATAGATCCCCATGCCACATTGCAATAATCAATGGTCTCTTCTCATCTACCTTGGCATAGAAGTAGCGTTTTTTGTTTGTTAAATAGATGAATCGAACAAAGAGTTGCAGTAAGTAAGGTATGACGGTTTTTCTTAAGAACTCTTTCATGTTACTTTACAATTTCACCTTTTAACGCCGTTCTTGTTGCTTCTGTGATTTTAACATCCACAAACTGCCCCAACAATTCATCACTTCCTTTGACAAAAACCTGACAGTAGTTATCTGTAAAGCCTGAAATCTCTCCATTGGGTTTAAGGTTTTCAAACAGCACGGTCATGGTTTTTCCTACATTGACTTGCATCAATTCACTTTGATGCTTTTTATGCAGTTCAATCACTTCAATAAGTCGTTTACTTCCAATTTCATCGGGTACAGTTTGTTCTTCTAATGCAAGTGCAGCCGTGTTTGGTCGTGGAGAGTATTTGAAATTGAAAATTTGGTCGAACTTCACTTGCTCAATCACATCAATGGTGTCTTCAAAATCCTCTTGCGTTTCACCCGGGAATGCCACAATGATATCCGTGGTAATTCGCACATTTGGAACCAATTCTCTGATTTTTTTTGCACGATTTAAAAACCACTCTTTGGTGTATCCTCGTTTCATCGCTTTTAAGATATTGGTTGATCCACTTTGAAGTGGCATGTGAATGCATTTTGAGATTTTGGGATTTTGTGCAAACTCTTCAATGAACTCATCATCCATGTGCAATGGGTGAGGAGAGGTAAATCGAATACGCTCTAAGCCATCAATTTTTGAGACCTCTTGAAGCAGTTTTGTAAACGTTGTTTTCTCACGTTTATCACTGAACCGACGTCCATATGAATTGACATTTTGTCCTAAAAGCATCACTTCAACGGCCCCATTAGCGACATCTTTTTTGATTTGTTCCACAATCATTTCAGGTGGAATAGAGATTTCATCCCCTCGTGTTGCAGGAACAATACAGTATGTACACTCTTTATCGCATCCAATCGAAATATTAACCGAAGTTTTATACATCGATGTTTCTGCACGTGCAAACTCATACGTACTGTCATCATTATCAATAGCGATCTCTACAGCACCTTTGGTATCAACCACATCTTTTATTTTAGAAATATTTCGAGCCCCTACGACAAAATCAACATAAGGTGCTCTTTTAATAATATCTTCGCCCAAGTGGCTTGCCGTACATCCGCAAACCCCAATCTTAGCACCCTCTTTTTTCTTAGTGTTAAACTGACCAATCTCTGAGAATAGTTTCTGTACAGGTTTTTCTCGAACCGAACAGGTATTGATAATAATAAGGTCAGCCTCTTCAATATTGTGTGTTGGAGTGTAGTTTTTATGTTTGTTTAACTCAGCAGCAATATGAGCAGAGTCGGTGTCGTTCATTTGACACCCCAACGTTTGAATAAATAGTTTTTTTGATTCTTCTTTATTTTGCATTAACGTCTCTGATTCCTAACTCTTAAAGTGCGTGCACCTCATACATATATTCATCATCAGCAAGACCATATCGTACCTCTCTAAAGTATACGTTAAAACCTTCTGCTTCTAATGTATCCACTAATGCCATCATATCTTTATGTGAATTATCTTTGTCGAAATAGAAAATCTTCTCTCCTGCTTCTTTTAATTGTTCAATCAATTTATCAAGTTGAACCTTCTTTGGTTTTTCTGTAAGCTCTTTTCGTGCTAATAATACGTCCATTGTATTAACCCTTTGTATGTATGTTTAAGATAAGTCAAATATTTTATCTAAAAATCACTTTAATTTGTATAAAGAGATATCAAAGTAGTTTTAGATATAATATCTATCTACATCACATTGAAAATCATTTTTTATCATTTCAATGTTAAAATTTTAAGGGTTAATACATGGATAAAATTATTGATATTTTAGATTCAATAGCATATGAAAAGGGATTAAAAATTACTGAGATTGAAGAGGCTTTAAAAGAGGCTCTTATTATCACTGCAAAGAAAATGGTGGATGACACACTCACATTTGATGCAGAAATTGATCGCGTCAATAAACAGTTAAAACTGTTCCAAAAAATTGAAGTCGTAGCTGATGATGACAAACGATTAACGGGTGAAGAAGTTGACTTATACGGAAACCCTATTAATAAAGAGAATTTTATTACCATCACAGAAGCATGCGACATTGATCCCGATTTAGAAATTGGTGACTTCATGGAGTACGAACTAGAGTTTGAAAACATGGGAAGAAATGCCGCCACCATATTAAACAACAATTTCGAATATCGAATTCAACGATTTTTAGAACAAACCTTAATGAGTAAATACCAAGACAAAATTGGGAAAATTATCAACGGAAGTGTTACACGAGTTGATCGAAGCGAGAACACTTTTGTGGAGATTGGCGAAGTCAAAGGAATGCTTCCAAGAAAGAGCCGAATCAAGGGTGAAAGCTTTAAAGTGGGTGATAACTTAAAAGCAGTCGTAAAAGGGGTGAATATTGATAAAACCAATGGGCTTATCATTGAACTTTCACGAACATCTCCAAAATTCTTAGAAGCCCTTTTAAAACTTGAAGTGCCTGAACTCAAAGATGAACGAGTGACCATTGAAGCCAGTGCCAGAATCCCTGGAAGCCGAGCAAAAATCGCTTTAAGTACCATTGAATCTACAATAGACCCGATTGGTTCAGTGGTGGGTGTTAAAGGGGTGAGAATCTCTGCAGTGAGCCAACAACTCAATGGTGAGAGCATTGACTGCGTTGAGTACTCAACCATTCCTGAAATGTTTATTTCACGTGCACTTTCACCTGCTATTATCAACAGTGTGGTCATTGAGAAATCAACCGTTGAGGGCGAAAAAGATAAAGCCATTGTTACTATTCCAAGTGATCAAAAGTCAAAAGCAATTGGAAAAGCAGGTTTAAATATCCGATTGGCTTCAATGCTCACACAATGTACCATTGAACTCAAAGAGGTGGGCGGAACAAGTATGCCTACAAGTGATTCAGAAGGTGCTTCACAAGACAGAACCAACGATACAACATCATTGGAGGCATTGTTTAAATAATGAACGCATTGTCTTTTTATGATTCGGTTAAAAAAAGTAAAGAGCCTTTTGTCTCTTTAGAAAAAAACAAAGCACGTGTGTATGTCTGTGGGCCTACTGTGTATGATGATTCACACTTGGGTCATGCACGAAGTGCCATTGCATTTGATTTACTGCACCGAGTCTTAAAAGCCAATGGGTATGAAGTGACCATGACCAAAAACTTCACCGATATTGATGATAAAATCATCAAAAAAATGCAAGAGAAAAACCTCTCATTAGAAGAAATCACCACACACTACATCAATGAATATCAAAAAGATATGGATGCACTGAATGTGTTGCCCAATACACTTGAACCCAAAGCCACCGATAATCTTGAAGCCATGAAAGAGATGATTGAAACGCTTTTAAAAAAAGATACGGCTTATATCATTGATGATGGGGTCTATTTTGATACATCAAAAGATGGCACATACGGCAGTCTCAGCCATCGTTTTGAAGATGAAAATGCCCAAGCAAGAGTCGAAGAGAACTCACAAAAAAGAAATCAAAAAGATTTTGCACTGTGGAAAGTCAAAGCAGATGAAAACATCACTTTTGAAGCCTCATTTGGAAAAGGACGACCAGGATGGCACATTGAGTGCAGTGCGATGATTAACAAGCATTTAGCGTATGAAAATAAAGAGTATCAAATCGATATTCACGGTGGTGGAGCAGACTTGCTTTTCCCTCACCATGAAAATGAAGCAGCACAAACACGATGTGCTACAGGGAAAAATCTTGCAAAATATTGGATTCATAACGGCTTTGTCAATGTCAATGGGGAGAAAATGAGTAAGTCTTTGGGCAACTCCTTTTTCTTAAAAGATATTTTAAAAGTGTATATGGGAGAAGTGGTACGATTTTATATCTTAACCGCACACTATCGAACAGATTTTAACTTCAATGAAGAGGATTTGCTCGCCTCAAAAAAAAGACTTGATAAACTTTATCGAGTGAAAAAGAGAGTCTATGGAATGGGTGCAAGCAGTGTCAATAAAACCTTTCAAGAGAGTCTCTTAAGCGCCCTTAATGATGATATGAACTCTTCAAAAGCTCTTGCAATAGTTGATGAGATGATCAATCATGCCAATGAGACGCTTGATAAAGAGCCTAAAAATAAAAACTTTAAAAAAGAGTTGATTGCCAACTTAGAGTATGTTGCAGAGATATTAGGGGTTGGACTTCAAGATGCTTACAGCTACTTCCAATTTGGAATCGATGAACAAATGATTACAAAAATCGAGGAACTTATTGCCAAACGTAATGAAGCAAAAAAAGCAAAAGATTTTGAAACTGCGGATAATGTACGAGATGAACTCACTGCTTTAGGGATTTCTGTGATGGATACACCCAATGGCGTAGTGTGGGAAAAACAATAAAATCTTACTTTACATTGCTTCTTTCAATACACTATTATCTTTTTTCTATATAATGAAAGTATCATTATATAGAGGAAACCCACTGTGACTGCCAAATTAAATAAAACTGTATTTTTTATCTCATCCGGACTTATCCTAGTTCTAGCTCTTTTCGCTTCTATTTTTCCAAAAATAGCCGATGCCTTTTTCAAACACTTACAAGCTGTGATTGTTGAAAACGGCAGTTGGTTTTATGTGCTTACAGTAGCCATCATTCTCATTACTGTTGCCTTTTTAGCCTTTTCAAAATATGGAGACATCAAACTAGGTCCAGATCACTCAACAGCTGATTATAATAATCTCTCATGGTTTGCCATGCTTTTTTCTGCAGGTATGGGTATTGGATTGATGTTCTTTGGTGTAGCAGAACCAGTGATGCACTTTTTAAATCCTCCAGTAGGAGATGGAAGTACCGTTGAGGCTGCACGACAAGCCATGCGTTTAACTTTCTTTCACTGGGGCTTACATGCTTGGGCCATTTATGCTATTGTTGCTATTATTTTAGCGTTTTTTAGTTATCGACACAATCTTCCTTTAACACTTCGTTCTGCTTTGTATCCTATTATCGGGGATAAGATTTATGGTCCCATTGGACATGCCGTGGATATCTTTGCGGTTATTGGTACACTTTTTGGTGTTGCGACGTCATTGGGATATGGGGTTTTACAAGTCAATACAGGGTTGAATTACTTATGGGATATACCTGTTTCAACATTTTCTCAAGTGATACTTATTTTAGCCATTACTGCTTTAGCAACGCTTTCTGTGACCACGGGTTTAGATAAAGGGATCAAACGTTTATCTGAAATCAATCTGCTTTTAGCCGTAGGCCTTATGCTGTTTATTTTGGTTGCTGGTCCCACCGTCTTTTTACTACAAGCCTATGTACAAAACCTCGGTTCTTATGCTTCCAATATTTTAAGCAGTACTTTTAACCTTTTTGCGTATGAAAAAACCGATTGGATTGGAGGGTGGACAATTCTTTATTGGGCATGGTGGATTTCTTGGTCGCCATTTGTGGGGCTTTTTATTGCAAGAATCTCACGAGGACGAACCATCAAAGAGTTTACCTTAGGTGTCTTATTAGTACCAACTGGGTTTACCTTGATGTGGATGACTTTTTTTGGGAATTCTGCCATTCATCTTATTTTAAATGAAGGATTTACGCAGTTGGGAGCAACCGTATCCAACGACGTTACTCTTGCACTGTTTGCCTTTTTAGAGCACTTCCCTTTCAGTGCATTTACCTCAGTAGTTGCAACGATTATGGTTATTGTCTTCTTTGTTACCTCTTCAGATTCTGGGTCAATGGTCATTGATATGTTGTGTTCAAATGGACACGATGACACGCCAATATGGCAACGAGTCTATTGGGCAGTGGGAGAAGGTGTCATTGCCTCTATTTTAATCCTTGCAGGAGGCTTGGCTGCTCTTCAAACCATGACCATTGCCAGTGCTTTACCTTTTAGTATTGTTTTACTTGTTGCAACGTATGGTTTGATTAAAGCTTTACGGCTGGATATTGCTAAAAAAGAGAGTCTTCAATACTCTACAAGCTTTACAAACACCACCTCCAACGCAGACGATTGGGACAAACGATTAAACAACCTTGTGAATTATCCCACTGAAAAAAATGTGCATCGCTTCTTAGAAAAAGTGGTACAACCTGCGCTTGAAGATGTGGCCAAAGTCTTACAGAAAAATGCCTTAGATGCTGAAGTCAATATGAGTGAAAGTAAAGATAAAATTACGTTGGTTGTTAATCTGGGAGAAGAGACCAATTTTGGTGAAAATAAAAACTTTTTATACCAAGTTAAAAATGTCTCTCGTTCAAAACCTACATTTACTTATGATGAAAGCGGTGAGAGCACAGAAGAGGATGAACTCTATTATTGTGCAATCGTCTACCTCATTGAAGGGGGGCAAGATTATGATATCATGGGATGGGATAAAGAGAGCATTCGAAATGATGTGGTTGACCAGTATGAGAAACACATGCACTTCATGCATTTAATTAATTAATGCAGAAAGTGCACACTTGCTTTTTATAGCAAAGTATTTTCTAATTCTTAGCTTTTTATCAATGTATATAAAGATAAAACATCAAAATAAAAATTTATATTTTAAAGAAGTTCAAGAAAGAGAAATAAATTTAGAAGTAAATTTACTATAAATAAATGAGCAAAAAATTTCTCTGTATGACGAAGAGATTTGTTAAAAGATGGATTTTAAATAAGGCATAAAAAAAGGGGAAGCAATCTGCTTCCCCTTTTTCCTTGTCGTAAACTTTTACTTATCTAGCGAATGCTGCGTCAGTAACGTTTTTAGTATCAACAATATATGGAACTAATGCCATGTGTCTTGCTCTTTTGATTGCCATTTCTACCATCTCTTGAGCACTTTTAGAGTTACCAGTAAGTCTTCGAGGCATAATTTTTCCTCTTTCACTCATAGATAATTTAAGTAAATCTACATTTTTATAGTCAATGAAATCAACTTTCATCTCAGTATATTTACAATATTTTTTTCCGTATTTTCTTCTTTCAGCCATTGTATATCCTTATTCTAAAACGGTATTTCGTCTTCATCAATATCAATTTCAGGTATTGAGTACTCTTGTTTTGGTTGGTTACTCATACCACCACCTTGTTGAGGAGCATTACCATAGTTATTTGGTTGTTGCCCTTGTCCATATTGGTTCGCATTTGATTGAGCATACTCTGAGTTGTTATAATCACCTTGAGTGTTGTTTTGAGCATCAGATTTAGAATCCAACATTTTCATGTTGTCCACTCTTAAAGAGTGTTTACTTCTGTTTGTTCCATCTTGTGCTGTCCACTGCTCTAATACAAGTCGCCCTTCTAATAAAACTTTAGAACCTTTTCGTAAATATTGATTTGCAACTTCTGCACTTCTTCCAAAAATATTGAAATCTAAAAAACAAACTTCATCTTTTTGTTCTCCAGTTGATGTTTTATATTTATAAGAAGTTGCGATTGCACTTTTAGCAATTGCTGCACCACTTGGTAAATATCTTAATTCAATATCTCTGGTTAAATTTCCGACCATTACTACTTTATTATACATAACAGGTTCCTATCTTATTGATTAGTTTGCTTTTTTAGCAGCCTCTTCACTCATTTTTGTCCATGCAACAACTTCTTTTTTGCTCTCATATTTAATAAAAATGAATCGGATAATGTTTTCGTTGATTCTGTAGTTTCTCTCTAACTCTAAGATTGCACTTGGAGCAGCTTTAAAGTAAGCTACGAAATAGTAACCTCTTTTGTTCTTTTGAATCTCGTATGCTAAAGGTCGAGTACCCATATCATCGCATGCAACGATCTCACCACCATTTTTTTCGATGTTAGATTTAACTAAATCGATTTGAGCCGCAGTCTCTTCTTCAGTTAGCGTTGGCTTCAAAATAAACATTGTTTCATAATGTTTAACTTTTGACATTTAATCTCCTTCTAGATTTCGCCGGTATTCTAAAATATCAGCAAGGTTTTTTATAAAGTCTGTGATTTTATCTAAACAAAGCTGAAAATTTTCTAAGGTGAGCTTGCACATATGCATTTTGGTCATTTATTTTCAAAGTTTTCAGCTCTAACTCTAAATGATTTAAAAAATCCATCATCTCTAAAAAAGTATTGGGTTTAATTGAAATAGCAAGTTTACTCTTCTTTTCCCACACAGGTTTGGGAGGAACAAAGCCTAAAATCTCTTTGGCATTAGGTGCACCTACGGTTCTGGCATACGCACTTATCATAAAGAGTTGTTGGATAAAAGCTGTAATTTGAGTAATGAGATAAATCTCATTCATCCCCTCATCTAAAAGCGCCACCAAATCCAAATCAATATTCTCTCCACTGAGCAATTTATGTAAAAAATCCTCCAAAGAAACGGCACCAAAACCAAAACATTGTTGTTCTACTGTTTTTGCTGTGATGGTTTCATTTAACACAGCAAGTTTCTTTAAGTCATTCATGGTCAACGATAAATCATGTCGATGCATAAAGTAAAGATGATTGAGTGCTGAGACTTCATACTGTAAGTTTAAAGCTCTGGCTTGCTCTTCTATGAGTCGTATGGCTTCATTGGGGAAAGGTTGAAACATTCGTACTGCAACGGCATCATTTTTTTGTGTAAAGTAGCCTTCCATCGCTTTAAAATCACTGTCCCCCATGCATGCAAATATGACCGTACTATCACTATTGGTCGTGCACGCTTGAATGAGTTCCGTCACCTCAGCCTTTGGCAATTTTTTATCGATTTTTATAATCACCACATTGCTTGATGCAAACAGCGATGACTGTAATAACTTATCTTTACAATATTTGAAGTTATACTCATCATAATAAATTTTCTCTATATCTTCTACAGGTGCAAAGGACAATGCCACTTGCAGTGCATAATACTCTATTAAGTAGTTACTTTGCCCATAAAACATATAAGCACTGAACTTCTTGTTTTGTCGTAATAAGTTATCAAATTCGTTTTTATACATCAGTCACATTTGCCTTAATCTGCATATCGTTTTGTAATATCAGCGTAGTTTTCAATTCGTCTGTCTCGTAAAAATGGCCACCATCGTCGCACATTTTCACTTCGTTGTAAGTCAATATCACACAAAATAATCTCTTCTTGATCTGAACTTGCATGTTTTAAAAGTTCTCCTTGAGGTCCAAAAATAAATGAGTTCCCCCAAAACTTTGTGCCTGCCATTACTTTGGCATCATCGGCTTCAAACCCTACTCGATTAACCGTTAATACAGGCAACCCATTGGCCACAGCATGTCCTCGTTGAACCGCAATCCAAGCATCGAGCTGTCGTTGTTTTTCATCTTGTTCATCTCCTTCAAACCATCCAATGGCCGTTGGGTAAATGAGCATTTGTGCCCCTTTTAAAGCCATAAGACGTGCGGCTTCAGGATACCATTGATCCCAACAGACCAATACTCCCAATTTCCCCACACTCGTTTGAATAGGCTCAAATCCCATGTCTCCAGGAGTGAAATAGAATTTTTCATAAAACCCTGGATCATCAGGTATGTGCATCTTTCTGTATTTTCCAGCCACACTGCCATCTTTTTCAAACACCACAGCAGTGTTGTGATACAACCCAGCAGCTCTTTTTTCAAACAAAGAGGTGACCAATACAACGCCATTCTTTTTTGCAATGCTTGACCAAAAAACAATGTCCTCTTCCCAAGAGTTCGCTAAATTAAACGTATCGACGTTTTCATTTTGGCAAAAATAGTGTGTTTGGTGCAACTCTTGTAAAATCACCAATTGCGCTTTAGCTTTGACCGCTTGCTCAATCATTGCAACTGTTTTTTCAATGGTTGCTTCTTTGCTTCCGTAATATTTTTGTTGAATCATTGCAACTTTACACATCTTACATTCCTTTTAATACTGGATATTGCATCGTCACACAGTGCAGTGAACCATGCTGTTTAATCAAGGTTGAACAATCAATGGGAATAATTTCCTCTTTTTTAAAGACCTCTTTGAATACTTCTAATGCTTTTTTATCGTTTTTGTCATTGTATGTTGGTACCAATACTGCCCCGTTGATGATTAAAAAGTTTGCATACGTTGCAGGCAATCGTTCATCGTCAAAAATCTTTGCTTCAATCCATGGAAGCTCTACAAGTTTATAAAGTTTTCCGTCCACATTTTTAAACGTTCGCAACTGTTTTTTCATCTTTTTAAATGCTTTATAGTGCTCATCATTTTTATCATCACACCCTTGATAGATGATGGTGTTTTCATTGGCAAATCGAGCCAGTGTGTCAATATGTGCATCGGTGTCATCCCCTGCTAAAAAGCCATGGTTCAACCACAACACTTTTTGTGCCCCTAAATACTCTTTTAAAGTTCGTGTTATCTCTTTTTTTGAAAACTGTGGATTTCTGTTGGGTTCAAGCAGACAGTTTGAAGTGGTCATAATCACACCATTACCATCGCTCTCAATCGCACCACCTTCTAACACAAAGTTATAGGTTTTAAGTCCATAGCCTTCAAAAAAACCTTTTTTATAAAGTTTTTGTGTGATTTGGTTGTCTTCATTAAAAGCAAACTTTCCACCCCACGCATTAAAACTGAAATTTAAAATAGTTGATTTTTTACCCTCTTGAATCGTAATACCACCAAAATCACGACTCCACGTATCATTGTTCTTAGCTTGCACAAACATCAAGTTGGTTTTATCTTCAAAAAGAGCTTTTACTTCTTTAAGGTTTTGCGCCACAATCAAACAAGGTTGAAATTGTTGTATGGCTTTTGCTATATTGACAAAATTAACAATGGCATCCTCTAAATAAGGTGCCCAATCGGTCTTTTGATGAGGGAAAACCAACTGCACAAAAGCTTGTTTTTCCCACTCTGCTGGCATACGTTTTTTTGCCATGTTTACTCGCTTAGTATTTAATTGAACCAATAATGGTTTTTGAAATTATATTAGAAGATTTTAAAATTACTCTTATTTTTGTACACAAAAGTTGACCTTTGTAATTATCAATCAAAATCTTCATTCCTGGAAGCTCTCCATACGTGATACAACGTGCTGGTTCAGTGGTATTGATTTTCGCTTTTAACTCTTGACCAATATTTTGTGCCGCCCAACGTGCGTACTTTCTGTCTTCCAAATCCCAGACCAGTTGGTCCACTTTTCGTTGTTGATTGGAAATATGGTCGCAAATGGTATCAATCTCTTCAGGTGTTTGTTTGGTTTTTAACATACGGTGCAACACCAAGTCTGCATATCTTCGAATAGGTGAAGTGAAGTGACTGTAGGATTTAAATCCTAAACCAAAGTGCCCTTGATTGGTTGAACTGTAGTGGGCTTGTACTTGTGATTGAATAATCAACTCATCCACTTCTGCTGCATACAAAGTACGTTTGGCTTTCTCTTGAATGGCCACAATGGTATCGTGCACATTGCCTTGCATTTTTACTTTGATTCCCAAAGTATTCACCGTATCCACCAGTTTTGAAATCGCTTCAAACGAAGGGTCTTCGTGTACTCTATAAATGCCTACAGTGTTCACTTTTTTACTCGCTTCAATATTGGCTAAAAGCATACACTCTTCAACCAATTGGTGAGAAGAACTTGACTCTTCAGAGCTGATACTCTCTAACTCTCCTTTGTGATTTAAGCGTTGTCGGTACTCAATGGTTCTAAAGTCATACCCCGTTTCAAGCCGTTTAGCTCGTGTTTGTTGAGTGACTTTATACAAACTCACCAGTGAGTCAAAAATAATCTTTTCTATTTCAGAATATTGGTCAAAGTGCCCTTCTAATACTCTGTCGATTCGACCGTATGAAAACTTTTTACGCGATTGAATCACCGCTTCAAACAGTTCTGAACCTTCTACTTCACACTTCTCATTGAGCTTGATTTTAAAAACATACGCATATCGATTGACATTCTCTTTAAGTGAACACAACTCCTCACTTAAACTCGCAGGCAACATTGGTAATACTTTATTGGGCAAATAAATACTCGTTGATTTTTGAAACGCAAGTTTGTCCAACTCACTGTTTTGCTCCACAAAATAGGAAACATCCGCAATGGCTACATAAAGCTCGTTATTCTTAGCATCATAATAAATAGTATCATCATGGTCTTTTGCACTTGCTGGGTCAATCGTACTAAAAGGCAGATGCGTCAAATCGACTCTTTTTGAGAAATCCTTTAAATCATAATCGTCAGGGTTGATATCCACATGTGTTTTTAAACGATAATCCTCTCCATACAAATACAAAGAGATTTTTTCATCAATGGTTGCATCGGTGATATTTCCAAAGAATTCCAACACTTCATTGCTTTTGTTGTTAAAAACAAATACATCACCCTCTTGAAGTTGTTCTGGTTTTTTATTACTTAAAAGCAATGACTCTTTAAGTGTATAGATTTTCCCTTCTTGAATAAACGTAAGTACAGCTGTTTTAGAGGAGTTTACAATCTTCACCACTTTTGATTTGGTTTGACTTCGTGGATTAAAGGAACGCTTTACTATGACCAAATCATCATCCAATGCGCCATTAAGATTTTCAAACTCCAGTTTAATATTTTTATGTTCATTGGAGATATCTTTTAAAATGGCAAAATTTTTTTGAAATTCTAAAACACCAATCTTATATTTTCGATTGAGTGTAAATTCTCCATTTTCCTCTTTTACAATCTCTGCTTTTTGTAAATTATTTAGAAACTTTAATTCCTCTTCATCATTTGTGACAAAGCCGTCATAAAGCGCTTTTAAAACCTCTTTTTTCAAAAGAAACCTTTGTAAAAATATAATTTTTAATTATTTTATAATATAATCTTTTAATGCAAATTATATTACCATAAAGTTTATTTAAGGGGTCTGTAATGTTCAAACGACTGTTATTTTCTATGATCAGCTTTTTGTACTTCTCAACAAACACCTTTGCTCATGACAAATCCATACTCATTTTTTATTGTGGTATTACCATGGTCAAACCCATTACAGAAATGGCAAAAATCATCGAAAAAAAACACAATTGTGAAATTAAAATCTCACAAGGTGGTTCCAAAGACCTTTACGATGCTCTCAAATTTAGTCAAAAAGGGGATCTTTACCTCCCTGGAAGTGACTCATACCGAAAAAACAATTTAAAAGATGGTTTCTTATTGGACTCTAAATACATTGGATACAATCAAGCAGCTCTTTTTGTACAAAAAGGCAACCCTTTGCATATACAAGGATTAGATGACTTGATAAGACAGGACCTCTCTGTAATTTTATGTGATCCCAACAGTGGAAGTATTGGACGTATGACAAAAAAGAGTCTGGTTACTTATAAAGACGAAGCCTTTTTTTATAAAGTCTTTGACAATGCGTCCCAAATTGGGACAGATTCTCGTAATTTAAATAAAGCGTTGATTGAAAAAAAAGCGGATTTAACCATCAACTGGCGAGCTACTGCATTTTGGCCTGAAAACAATCAACACATTGACGTCCTTGAATTGCCCGAAGAGATTGCTTCGAAAAAAAAACTTGTAATCAATCTGCTCAGTTTTTCACAACACAAAGAGATTGCCCGTGATTTTATCAATTTCGCAGCTTCCAAAGAGGGTCAAGCCATCATGAAAAAATATGGATTTTTATAAATGATACAAAATACACTTACATTAACACTCAAAAAACTCATTCTGCTTTTAAGTGTATTTTTTGTTGGTATTTTACTGCTCATTTCTATTCATCTTGTGTTTATAAAACTCATTGATAAACTCGATAAAAAAACCGATAACCTCAAAGCAAAAATACAACTGGGCGAATACATCGTTACAGATTTGTATAAAATACGTGCTGATTTTTATGAATTAGCTACGACCACATCCAATGAAAAAGGGCGTCTTCTTATCATAGATAAAATCAACCATCGTATCAGTATCATACGCGAAATTTTAAATATTTTAGAACATGGTGGAGAGTTTACACGAGAGATTAAACTCAATATCACGGGGCATCTTAAAACCACAAAAACCATCACTTATGAAAATGTATCGCACAATATTTCACTTGAAACCATTGATATTCGACCTAAAATTGAAGAGTTGGTTGAAATGACTCAAATGCTGACGCATTTGGTGCAAAAAAGAGACAGTTTTTTACAACTCAATGACAAAGAGAAGTATTTTGAATACTCTCGGGAAATCAAACGTTTTTATAAAACCACACCTGCATATTTTACACGAATGAGCGAAAACACCAGTCGACTTTTGTATGAAGGGGAGATTGAATTAGCCAAGCTTGAAGAAAATATTTTAAAAGAGAAAAGTTTCTACTTGTATATTGAGATTTTGACGGTTTTAGTCATTGTTTTATGTGTGATTTTATTGGGATACATCATTGCCAAACAGATACACCAAAACAGTAAAAAACTGCAAAACCTCAATGAAGAACTTGCTAATAGCATGTTTGACCTTAAACGTCAAGAGAAATTTATTCGGGGTATTTTGGATTCACAACCCAATATTGTTGTTGTCAGTGATGGAGAGAAAATGATCGATTCCAATGAAGCACTCATTGATTTTTTTGAAGGCTATGACAGTTTTGAAGACTTTAAGAAAAAACATGCATGTATTTGTGATTATTTTGAAAATCTCAACAACGATGAATATATCACAGACAAAGATTATGGGAAGGGAAAAAAATGGTATGAATACATTCTTGAAACCCCTAATCGAATTCATAAAGTTGCCATGTACAAAGGTCATGAACTGCACTATTTTACCATCACAGCAAAAAAGAATTACATCGATAAAGAGAATTTTATTGTGGTGGTTTCACTCAACGATATTACTGAGCTTATTTATGCTCAAACCAAACTCAAATCGCTCAATGATAACCTTGAAGGCATGGTCAATAAAAAGACCAATGAACTTAAAAAACTCAATGATAACCTCGAACAACGTATCAAAAAAGAGGTTGAGATTAACCGTCAAAGAGATAAACAACTTATCCAACAATCCCGCTTTGCTTCGATGGGAGAGATGATTGGTAATATTGCACACCAATGGCGACAACCCTTAAGTGCAATCTCTTCAACCGTGTCAGCCATGCAACTGCAACGACAAATCCAGATTGCTTCGCAAGAGGATGTGGACAAATCCTACTCAGACATCATGAAATATGTTGATTTTTTAACCCACACCATTGAAGATTTTAGAAGCTTCTTTAAACAAGATAAACAACTCGTAAATATTGATATTTTAGATGTCATGGAAAAAACCATCAACATCACACATGCAACGTATAAAAACCAACGTATTGAAATCATCAAAGAGTATGAAAATCAAAATTTAGAATCGTTTGGGCTTCCCAATGAGCTTTCACAAGTCTTTTTAAATCTTTTAACCAACTCCAAAGATGCGCTTATAGAGAACAAAGTTGAGAAAAAATTTGTAAAAATCCGTGCTTATACTCAAGAAGAAATGCATATCATTGAAATAGTAGACAACGCAGGGGGGATTAAAAAAGAGGTCATCGATAAAATTTTTGACCCATACTTTACAACCAAACACCAAAGTCAAGGAACTGGTATTGGGCTTTATATCAGCAAAGACATCATCGAAAAACACCTCAAAGGACTTATCACCGTCTATAACGAAACCAATGAGTTTTCAGGCGAAAAATATACGGGCGCTTGCTTTAAAATAACATTACCTAAAATTTAGTTTCCTTTCGTTATAATCCACCTAAAATTATATTTAGAGGAAATGATAATGGCATTAAACGTTTATTATGACAAAGATTGTAACATCGATTTAATCAAATCTAAAAAAGTTGCAATGATTGGTTTTGGTTCTCAAGGACACGCACACGCAGAAAACTTAAGAGACTCTGGTGTTGAAGTTATCGTAGGTCTTAGAAAAGGTGGATCTTCTTGGGCAAAAGCTGAAGCTAAAGGTTTTGAAACTTTAACTGTTGCAGAAGCTACAGCTAAGGCAGATGTAGTAATGATTTTATTACCAGATGAAAATCAAGCAGACATCTATGCAAACGAAATTAAGCCAAATCTTAAAGATGGTGCTTACTTAGCATTTGGACACGGATTTAACATCCACTACGGAAGAATCACTCCTGATGCAAACACAAACGTAATGATGGTTGCTCCTAAAGCTCCAGGTCATACAGTACGTTCTGAGTTTACTAAAGGTGGGGGAATTCCTGACTTAATCGCAATTCACCAAGACGCTTCTGGAGATACTAAAGACGTTGCTTTAGCATACGCTTCAGCAATTGGTGGTGGTCGAACTGGAATTATTGAAACTACTTTCAAAGACGAAACAGAGACGGATCTTTTCGGTGAGCAAGCTGTATTATGTGGTGGCGCGACTGCATTAGTTCAAGCTGGATTTGAGACATTAACTGAAGCTGGATATGACCCAATGATGGCATACTTCGAGTGTTTACATGAGTTAAAATTAATCGTTGACTTAATGTATGAAGGTGGTATTGCAGATATGAGATATTCTATTTCTAATACTGCTGAGTACGGTGATTATATTGCTGGAAAAAGAGTTATCAATGATGAGTCTAAACAAGCAATGAGAGAACTTTTAAAAGAGATTCAAGACGGAAGATTTGCTAAAGACTTTATCTTAGAAGGTCAAGCAGGATACCCAAGAATGAACGCTGAAAGAAAGAACTCTAAAGCTTCTTTAATTGAGCAAACAGGTGCACAATTAAGATCTATGATGCCATGGATTGCAGCTAAAAAAATCGTTCAACAAGACAAAAACTAATTTCTTATTGTGAGGCAATGCGCCTCGCAATATCTCAAACGGCACTGAATGGCAAAAAGAAAAACTAGAAAAAAAACAACCGCAAAAAAAAATCAAAATCATACAAAATTAAAAATCATTAATATTATTTTACTGATTCTGGTGATTACACTGAGTGTCACTATCATAAGTTACTACTTTATTTTACAAGACAAACAAACCACTTCACAAACAAAAACTGAAACTCAAAAAAAAACAACCGTTAAAAAACCTTCTGTAACTCAAAAGATTCAAGAAGAATTAACCCATGTTGAAAAAGCATTTGAAGAGTACACAGATGAACTGAAAAAAGATTACACGCATGAACCTGTTTTACCAACAGAAAAACCTTCTGTAATAAACCCTGAACAACCAAAAGCAACAACTAAAAGTGATAAGCCTAAAATTGCCATTGTGATTGACGATGTGACCTTAAAATCACAAGTAAAAAACTTACAAAACATTAATTACAAAGTAAACATGTCTTTTATGCCACCTACAAAAACACATCCAAATTCTGCGAAAATTGCACAAAATCTTCCTTTTTATATGATACATTTTCCAATGCAAGCCAACAGCTTTAAATTTGAAGAAGCGAACACTTTGCATATTGGGGACAGTTATGAAAAAATTGAACAACGTGTAAAAGCCATAAGAGAGTTTTATCCAGAAGCTGTTTTTACAAACAATCACACCGGAAGTAAATTCACATCCGACCATGATTCAATGGACAAACTGTTCAGAGCACTTAAAAAATATAATTTTTCGTTCTTAGACAGTCGAACCACAGCAAAAACCGTTGCAAAAGAGTATGCAACCAAATATGGTGTACCCTTTTTAGCACGTAATATCTTTTTAGATAATGAGTTAAAATATGATTACATTCAAGGTCAACTCAAAAAAGCAATCGCCATTGCGAAAAAAAGTGGTTATGCTATTGCCATTGGACATCCACATTCCATTACGATTCAAGTTCTAAAAGAGTCAAAAGATTTATTAAAAGATTTAGATGTTGTTTATATCAATGAGTTGCCGATAAACTAAAAGCCCGAAGGCTTTTAGTCTGACTAATCAAATGAAGGTTTTGGAGTTTTATCCGTACTTGCTGGAAGAATTGGATAGGTAATTGTAGGTTTCTCTCCTGTTAAAGAGTTTAAGAACGTTACAATTTCCCCGGCTTCTTTATCACTGATGTTAATTCCTAATTGTACAGAACCCATCTCTTTAACTGCTTCAGTTAAAGACCAGATAGCACCATTATGGAAATAAGGACCTGTTTCAGTAATGTTTCTCAGTGTTGGTGTTTTTACCATACCATTAGCATTACCTTTAAAATCTCCCACTTCAGAAAATTTATACTTAGCCGCTATTTCAAACGGTTGAAGTGTTCCACCTAATGCAATACCATTATGACAAGAGGCACACCCTTTATCAATAAAAGTATTGAGACCTTTTTTCTCAGCTTTTGTCAAAGCATTGGCATTTCCATTTAAAAATTGGTCAAATCTTGAAGGTGTAACCAATGTTTTTTCGAAAATTGCAATCGTTGATGTAATTCGCTCGAAGTTTACATCCACTTTATCCCCATACGCTTTTTTGAACTCTTCCACGTATGCAGGAATAGAGTTCACTCTTTGTTCCACTAGCTCTTTAGGCGAAGCCATTTCTGGACCTGCTTGAACAGGACCTTGAGCTTGGTCAGCTAAGTGAGCACTTCGCCCATCCCAGAACTGAGCATCAAAAAAGACTGAGTTGTATACTGTGGGTGAATTTAAATGATGAGGATTGGCTGTCCATTTATGACCAATTGCCGCACTGATACCGTCTGCTCCCCCCAGAGCTAAGTTGTGACATGTATTACAGCTGATTAAATTACTTCGTGAAAGTCGTGGATCAAAATAGAGTTTTTTACCTAACTCTACTTTTTCACTGGTAATTGGGTCTTTCTTATCATCAATAATGGTAAGAAGTTCATGTTGACTTTGTGGAATTGCTTTAATCCCACTTTTTTTTACTTTTTCTACAAGTGCATCTGCACAAACAAAACTTGACACTAATAACAGTGTGCTTACTATTTTTGTTGTTTTCATCTCTTCTCCTTAATTTTGAGATGTACAATTATAGAATAAGTTTTATTAAAAGAAAATAATTATTATAAAATATTTATACTCTAGTATAACATAACAAAGTTACATTTTTGTAATCTTATGGGAATAAAGTTATAATAATTCAGGAGTTCACATGTATCAACAAATCCACCATACTCTTGAAGAGTTACAACAGATGACCAATCCCCTTGAAATGTTCTATTATAAAGGCAATATTGAACTTTTACAATCACAAAAAGTCTCTGTGGTAGGCACCCGTCATCCCAATCAATATACCAAAAATTTCACCTTTCAACTTAGTAATAAATTAGCTCAAGCCAATACAACAGTAGTCAGTGGCGGTGCCATGGGTGTAGATGCCATTGCCCATAAAGCAAGTAAGCCATACACCATTATGATAAGTCCTTGTGGTATTAATCACAGATATCCCAAAATAAACAAAAAGCTTATTGAAGAGTTAGAGCACACTGCTTTGGTTATGAGTCAATTTGAACCCAATTACGAAGCCACACCTTACAGTTTCGTTCAAAGAAATGAAGTCGTTGTTGCTTTGGGAGAATGCTTGGTTGTCACTCAGTGTGATTTAAAAAGTGGCAGTATGAGAAGTGTGGAGTTTGCTCTGAAGATGCAAAAGCCTATTTATGTTCTGCCTCATCAAATTGGACAAAGTGAAGGCACAAACTATCTTTTAAAGGAAGGGTTAGCTCAAGCGATTTACGACATCGATGCTTTTGTTCAAACTTACAGTTCTAAAGAGAGTTTTTTACAAACTTCATCCTCTTTTTTAAATTATTGTAAAAGTACTCCTTTATATGAAGAGGCACTTAAAGAGTTCAAAAAAGAACTCTTTGAAGCGGAACTCAATGGTGAGATTCAAATTATCAACGGTCGAGTGCAACTGCTATAATTTTTTAAATTTTAATCGTAAAGAGTTCAATACCACAGTAACGGAACTAAAACTCATTGCAATTCCAGCATACATTGGAGTAAGCATCACACCCCAAATTGGGTATAAAATACCTGCAGCAATTGGAATACCTAAAGCATTGTAAATAAATGCCCAAAACAGATTTTGTTTGATGATTTTCATGGTGGCAGCAGAGAGGTTAATGCTTTTAGTCACTGAGAGCATCTCATTGTTCACTAAGATAATATCTCCCGCATCTTTACTGATATCTGCACCTGAGTTCAACGTCACCCCAATATCGGCTTGTTTAATGGATGGTGCATCATTAATCCCATCACCCACAAACATCACTTTTCCCTCTTGTTGTAGACGCTCTATCACCCCATATTTTTCTGTCGGAATCACTTCACTGTAAACCTTTTCAATTCCCAGCTGTAAAGCGATATTGTGTGCAGTGATTTCATTATCTCCCGTGAGTAAAATAGGTTCGATGCCCATTTTTTTAAGCCGTTCAATCATCTGCTTTGAGTCATCTTTGAGCTGGTCTTCCAGTGAAAAAGAACCAATACTTTGACCATCAATCGCAGCTAAAATAACTCCATTGGCACTTTCAAGTTCGCTTTTATACATATTCAAATGTTCTTGTGAAATCTTGATCGCATACTCATCTAAAAGTTTTTTATTTCCCAATAGAACTGTTTTTCCATCTACGGTGGCTTTTATGCCTTTCCCCACAAAAATATCTACATCTTCAACATGCATATTCATTGCAACATCATTGTTTTTAAGATACTTTACAATGGCTTTTGATATGGGGTGTTCACTTAATTTTTCAATGGAACCAATCAAAGAGAAGTACTCTTTACTCACATTGGTTTGAGCCACACTGATTTCACCTTTTGTAACCGTACCTGTTTTATCAAACACTGCAAATTTAATCTCTTTGATCACCTCTAAAATCTCTGGATTTTTAATAAGGATTCCTTCATTGGCTCCTTTACTCACAGAACTTACAATTGCAATGGGTGTTGCTAAACCTAGAGCGCATGGGCAAGAGATAATCAATACACTGATACTGGCTAAAATGGCATTTTGCATATCTCCTACTAACGACCAAACAATAAAAGTTAGAATCGATAAAGAAATCACTGTAGGTACAAAAATATTGGCAATCTTATCTGCAAAGCGGCTGATAGGTATTTGTTTGCTTTGTGCAGATTTAAGAAGATGAATGATTTTTGAAAGCGTGGTATCGTTTGAGAGTTTTGATACCTCAATAGTTATCACTCCATTGGTATTGAGTGTTCCGGATAATACCTCATCATCAATGCTTTTATATACAGGCATCGACTCCCCTGTTATCATTGAAGTATCCACATCGGCTTTCCCTTCAACAATCACACCATCTGTGGCAATCTTTTCACCCGACTTGACTAAAACCTTATCGCCTATTTGAAGCTCTTTAACATCCACAGATTTTGTACTGCCATCTTCTTGTAGTAAATTGGCAATCTCTGGAGCTAAGGTCATCAATTTCTTTAAAAAATCACTCGCTTTTTGTTTTGAACACTCTTCAAGGTATCGTCCTAAAAGTACAAAAGTGATAATCACAGCTGCGCCATCAAAATAAGCAAATCGTAAATGTTCAGGAAAAAGTGTAGGAGCAAAGACCACCAAAGTAGAGTAAAAATATGCTGCACTTGTTCCCAGTGCGACCAATACATTCATGTCATAATTTCTATTTTTAAGGGCTTTATAGGAAAGCGTATAAAATCTGCTTCCGCAATAAAACTGTACTATTGAAGCCAAAGCAAACACCAAATACATATTTAAAGGCTCTGCAATCAAAGAGGTCATGGCTAAAATAAAAATGAGAATGGTTAACGACATCGAAACCGTAAAGACATATTTAAGTTTCGTAAAGGCTTTAAGTTGTGCGGCTTCTAAATGTTTGAAATCTTCTTGAACCCCATATCCTAAAAGCTCAATTTTACTGATGAGTTTCTCTTTTGAGATTTGTTCTGTGTCAATGGTAAACTCACCCTCACTGGATGCAAAACTCACTTGTGCACTTTTTACTCCAGCATCTTTATTTAAAAACTTTTCAATTCCATTTGAGCAGTTCACACACGTCATTCCTGAAATATTCAAATGAATCTTCTCTTTTGACATTACGGCTCCTTTCTTTTACTGAGCATGAACTGTAAGAGTTCACGTATATACTCCTCTTTGATGTGATAAAAAGACATTTTTTTATCTTTTTCAAAATCCACAATACCATACTTCTTTAATATACGCAATTGATGTGAAACATGCGATTGAGGTATTTGAAGCAAATTGGACATCTCCCCCACACAAATCTCATATTCCATTAGAGCATACAACATCTTCACACGAGTTGGGTCACTCAATGCTTTAAATACATTGGTTATATTGATAAGTTCATTGTTTGTTGGAAGTTGTTTATTAATATCTGAGATATAACTCACCCCTTCACAACATGAACGCACAAGCTTTTTTTCATCTTTTGTTTTCATACTACTCTTCTATAACATCAAATCCAATATCTTTCATCTCATCTTTGAATTTTTGCTCTTGAGCCTCGTTTTTAATCTCCACCGTTACCTCTTTTGGATTGGCCTCTAAGTTCACACTGATTTCTCCAAACTCTTCAGTTAAAGAGGCTTTAATCATATTCGCGCAGTTTCCACACGAAATATTATTGGCTTTATAAGTTTTTTTCACTCTGTATCCTTCTATATGATGTTTTTTTCATATGATAATTTTATCATATGAAAAAAGAGAAGTCAATATTTAAAAAGAAAATAAGTTTTAAATATTACACGCTTTACGTTTTTTTGCGATTCTTAAAATCACAAATCCAACCACACCAGAAAGCAAAGAACCAATTAAAATAGAGAGTTTATCTGTGTGCATAAATGCATTGGAGTCGTAATATGCCAAGGAATCGACAAACAGACTCATGGTAAATCCAATCCCCGTGAGCACTGCTACACCGTACATCTGCATCCACGTTACACACTTGGGCAGTTGTGCCCAATGCAATCGCACAGCAATAAACACACACAACATTACTCCAATTTGTTTCCCTAAAAACAGACCTAAAATAACCCCTAAAGAGACAGGATTAACAAAATCCTGCACAGATATACTTTTTAAATCCACCCCTGCATTCATAAAAGCAAAGATAGGCAAGACAAAGTAAGCCACCCAAAAGTGCAAGTTCTTCTCTAATATACGTGAAGGTGAAATATGTTTTTCATGTTCACGCTTCACATTCAATGGTATGGTGAAAGCTAAGATAATGCCTGCAAGTGTGGCATGAACTCCTGATTTTAAAACAGAAATCCAAAGAATAATTCCTATGATAATATATGCTGTAATTCGCACCACATTAAGCTTATTCATAATAAGCAAAATAACAAAACAGCCTAAGGCTAAAAGCATAGAAATATAAGAGAGTTCGGTGGTATAAAAAACAGAAATGATGATAATTGCACCAATATCATCAATGATGGCCAATGCCATTAAAAAAACTTTCAAAGAAGCAGGAATTCGCCCACCTAAAAGCGACAAAATCCCTAATGCAAAAGCGATGTCTGTGGCAGTAGGGATTGCCCATCCTCGCATTGCAAACTCATCTCCATGATTAAAGGCAATAAAAATCAAAGCAGGCACAAGCATACCACCTAAAGCAGCAAATCCAGGCAGTGCAATTTTAGAGAAACTGGAAAGGTGTCCAGCAAGCAGTTCACGTTTGATTTCAAGTCCAATAAGCAAAAAGAAAAGTGCCATGAGACCATCATTGATCCAAAGCACCAAAGGTTTTTCTAAAGAGAGTAACTCTCCCACATAGACTTCCACGTTGGTGTATAAAATAAGGGTGTAATATTCAGACAAAGGAGAATTTCGCAAGCTTAAAGCTAAGAATGTTATAAAAATAAGAATAATCCCAGCAGAGGACTCTTTTTTAATAAACTCTTTAACTAAAATTCTCACATTGATCCTTTTAAGTCTTTGCTTTAGTGTACAATGTTTTTATAAAATTTTCAATTACGGTCGTAACTGATAGGTGATATCTCCTGCACCAACACCTACAAGCAAGCCGTGCTCATAACTCTTCATGATGCCACTGTTACTTAAGATTTCTACTTTTCCATTGTGCGAAACAATACGCTCGGCAAACATTGGGTTATAACGTTTAAACTCCTCTTGGAAGTCAATTTTCACCTCTTTTTCACCTGCACTGTACACAGGAAGAATAATGAGTTCATCCACCCCTTGAAAACACTCTTTAAACTCTGCAAGGTTATCAATGGTTCGTGAATATTTATGTGGTTGCCAAATCACAACGGTTTTATTCATTTTCTTTAAATCACTGTATAAACTCACTGATTTAATCGTGGCTTTAATCTCTGTTGGATGGTGTGCATAATCATCAATGACAACCAAACCATTCGTACGTTGTACAATATCAAATCGCTTTTTAATGCCACGATAGTTTTGAATATTGGTTTTAATGCTCTGTAAATCCATTTCGTTAAGTGCTGCTAAAATAGCCAAAGAGGCATCAAGTGCAATATGGTATCCAAATCCCCATACTTTAAATTCACCCAAATCTTTAAGTTCAAACGCTGTATACGGTTCCCCTTCACACAGTGTAAATGAGATATTTCTGATATCTTTTGAAGGGTAAAGTCGTGTCGCTTCTAAATCAGAAAATTGTGCCATGAGTTCATCTTCTGCATTAATCACACGCACTTTTGCAATATCTAAAAACTGTCGATAGGCATCTTGAAAGGTTTTTAAATCGTGTTTATAGTACTCCATGTGCTCTGGTTCAGCATTTGTAACTATCGCACAATATGGATTTGATAAAAGGAAACTTCCATCACTTTCATCTGCTTCAAACGCAACCAAATCATTCACATATCTGAAGTTTGAGTCAAACTCTTTTGAAATAGCCCCAATGAGTGCCGAAGAGTTTAAAATAGATGCCAGTATCGCTGTGGTCGTACTCTTTCCATGCGCTCCAGCTACACAGTAATTCTTTTTATCGCCTAAAATCAGTGGTAATGCTGCTTTTCGAGAGATGGTTTTAATCTGCTGTTTGTTTGCTTCAACAAGTTCAGCGTTGTCCTCTTTGACTGCTGCAGAGTAGATGATAATATCTTGGGCATTTATTGCGCTTCCATCGTGTGGAATATTGACTTTAATGCCTTCATCTTCTAACTGTTTTGTCAACGGTGATGCTTTCATATCTGACCCGCTTACTGTGTGACCATCATGCTTTAAAAAACGTGCCAAAGCAGACAGGCCTATTCCCCCAATTCCAACAAAATGTATGTTCATCTTCTCTCTTTAATCCAATAAATGTTTGAGTTTTGCAAACTCAACGTTCAACACTGCTTCATGCTCTTTGATATAACTTGCTTCATCAAACAAAAAGTGAATGATAAAGTATCCATACTGCTCCACCACATCCATCACATTGGTGTCTACTTTTGTCTCATAGAAACCATCTAAATCTAATTTATCGCAACATGCAATAAAGTGTACGGTTAAGGCGTTGATGAGTTTTTCATCTTCAATGATATGAATCAAAAGAAACAAGAACTCTTTTGCCCCTTCAAAATCATTGTAACTCCACTTTTCAATCGCATGCTCATAAAAAGAACGGATATATAAAATCTCATCATTTTGCAGTTTGAGTTTTTTATTGGCATTGACAATCTTCTCAATTTGTTCAAATGAAATTTTTAAAATATTTTCATAGACATTGTTGATTTTCTCTTCATCTAAATCTAAAATCAACATGGAGTCAAGCACCTCATAAAGCGCAGAAATATTCTCTGTTTCAATCGCATCCAATCGTGTCTGTTCTAAATAGTTTAGAAAGTCTGGATTGGTACGAGCTTCATGAAGTTCAGCTTTGTCCATCAATAAAATCCTTCAATCGTGTTAATACTTTTCGTGTTTTTTGAGCACTCTCAACAAGTGCGATTCGAACATACCCTTGTCCCATACCATTTCGTCCTAAGAAGCTTCCTGGAAGCACTTTGATGTGTTTTTCTTTGTAGAGTTCTTGCGTAAATTTCAACTCATCTTTGACTTCCAACCAGATGTAAAAGGTCGCTTGGGGTATCTCAACACCCAATAACTCTTTGGCAATTTCAAAGTTCTCTTTATAGGTTTCTTGAAATACTTTTACATGTGCTTCATCACTCCATGCCGTTGCAGCAGCTTTTTGCAAAGGGATAGGAGAAGCACACCCCACATAAGTGCGATACTTCATGTACTCTTTTAACAGTGCTTCATCTCCCGCAATAAATCCACTTCTAAGACCTGGTGCACTGCTTCGTTTTGAAATAGAGTTCAATGCCAACACATTTTTAAATGTTGGGTTCCCTGCTTTAATTGAGGCTTCTAAAACTGAGCATGGTTTGTTGTTTTCATCGAAGTAAATCTCACTGTAGCACTCATCATTGATTAAAACAAAATCAAACTCTACGGCTTTTTTAACCCAAGTAGCCAAATCATCCACTGAGATGTTGGCAGAAGTTGGGTTATTTGGATAGTTTAAAATCACCAAATCACATTTTTTAAGTGTTTCATCATCTAAAATGGGTTGAAAATCATTCTCTTTGGTTAAATCAATGTGAATAATTTCTGCTCGACTTGCAATGGCTGCACCCTCATAAATTTGGTAAAAAGGGTTTGTAAATGCAATCGTTGGGTTTGTTTTATCAAACAAATAAAACTGTGGAAAGTTAAAGAGTACTTCTCTTGTTCCAAACGTAGGTATGATTTGTGAAGCAGACAACTCCACACCAAATCGTTTTTGAATAAACCCCTGCATGGCATCTTTTAAGTACTCTTCCCCAGCTGTTTTTGGGTATTTGTTTAAAAGAGTGCTTGAGTCTTGCAGACTTCTTTGAATAAATTGTGGGGTATCAAATTGTGGTTCCCCAATGGTCAAAGAGCTGAGCTCATACTCACTGTTTGAGGTAATATCTTCTAACAAATCGTTCAATTTCTCGAACGGATAGGTCTCAAAATTCATCTATTTCCTTTAAAATATAAAAAACTAATCTTCAATAATTGGTATAAGCAACTGATTAAATCGCGATAAATCAAACGCTAATAAATCGGAGTTTGTATAGAAAAATTCATAAAAATATCGCTTTTTAAACATCGATTGCTTCAATGGTAATATTTGTAAAATATCTCGTTGCTCTTTAAGTACTCGAATGGGGTTCTTTTCATCATTAACAATTTGAATCTTTTGGTTAAAGATTTTTGCCAAATTCTCAAAGTGATCTAAAATATCGGTTTTATCCTCTTCTTCATCCCCTATTGGGTCAAGGTTAAAGAGTTTTGTTTTGGTTTTAATTTGCGTTGAAATATCAAATACAATGGGTGAAATCTGCTCATATGATTTCTTATCATCTAATACCACCACGGTCTCTTTGATTTTTTCAATTTTATCTAATCCCAGTTTTAAAATAGGAATACGCAAGGTAATCAACTCTCGCATTTGTACTTTATCTTTAAAGAGTTCATATGAAAGCATAAACATTCCCACATCATACTTTTTAACATCCATCGATATGATTCTTTTAAAGCCCAAACTATGGTAGTCAATCTCTAAAATCACATCTTCTACATCAAATAACTCTTCTTTGATGGCATTCATAATATGCACATTGGTTGGTCGAGTCACTTTGACAATTAAAGCTCTGTTTTTAAGTCGTTCATGTAAAAACTTTGCCTCTTTAACGGCTTTAATGACCTCATACTCTTTTTGAGCCACAAGATCCAAGTACAAATAGATATTATGTCCAAATGGCATCGGAAACTGACCCTCGTTTTTAGACATTGCATTATAGACTTGCATCAATACTTTTGGTTTTCCAATAACCAAAATCACATCATTGGGTTTTAAAATCAATGAAGGCTTTACAGCAATAAGTCGATCATTGCGATACAAACCAAAGATTTTCCACTCGACTTGTTCAATCGAACCAATGTAACGATAGGCATACGAACTTCCAAAAGGAATTCGTATCTCCATAATTTCCCCTTGTCGCAAACCAATGTTTTGTGCAACCACAGGAATATTAGGGAGTCTTTCAATCATACCATTGGCTAAGACATCAATTCCTTTGTAGATATTGACATACGGGTCTTTCAAATCAATACCCCAGTAATCCAGAACATTCATCTGCATGTTGGCTTTTTTTCGCTTGATGTTTTCAATAACATTCAGCATCTCATCTTTTGAGTTTAACGCAATCAAAGCCTCTGTGTGTACGTTTTTATCTAAAATCATTCCCAGTTTTGAAAATGAAGTGGGGTCAAACTTATAAAATGTAAAATTAGATGGTTTTTTTGCTGGCATAATTTGGTCATTAATGTAAATAACATCATAGTAATTTTCACCAGTATTGGACTCCACAATTCTGTGAAGCAACTTCTTTGCAACAATACCATCGAGTATAACGAGTATCTTTTTCATAAGCGATATTATATCGAAATATTATGATAACAATTTGAAAACCATTCACAATTTTGAAATATGGCGTTTCATGCTAAATATATTACACATATAGTTTTTGATACAATACAATTTTAGATAAACAAAGGACAATAAATTTAATGCAATTCAACATTGATGCAACGCAAAACAAAGCACGTGCTTGTACGATTAAAACGGCGCACAGTACCATTCAAACTCCTGTATTTATGCCAGTTGGAACGCAAGCAACGGTCAAAGCACTCGATGCCAATGATATGCTCTCATTAGGCGCTCAAATCATTTTGGGAAACACCTATCACCTCTACTTACGCCCTGGAAGCAAACTGATTAAAAAGTTTGGTGGACTTCATGGATTTTCAAAATTTCCCAACTCATTTTTAACCGATTCGGGAGGCTTTCAAGCCTTTTCACTCAGTGATAACTCAAAACCAGATGAAAATGGAATCATGTTTCGTTCACACATTGATGGAAGTAAACACTACTTTACACCTCAAAGTGTTTTAGATACGCAATACGATTTGGGTTCTGATATTATGATGATTTTAGATGACTTGGTTGCTTTACCCAATACCAAAGAGCGTATCAAACTCTCAATTGAGAGAACGACCAAATGGGCACAAGAAGCCATAAAGTACCACAAAGAGCAACAAGCCAAAGGCATCGGTCTAGAGCAAAATATCTTTGCCATTATTCAAGGGGGAATTGATAAGGAGTTTCGAAAACTCAGTGCCCAGCAACTTTGCGCACTTGAAGATTATGATGGTTTTGCTATTGGTGGACTTTCAGTGGGTGAAGCCAATGAAGATATGTATGACACGGTTGAGTGGACCACACAATTTATGCCAACAGACAAACCTCGATACTTAATGGGGGTAGGAACGCCTGAAGATTTGATTGAAAACATTGACCGTGGCGTGGATATGTTTGACTGCGTTATGCCCACACGAAATGCACGAAATGGAACCCTCTTTACCTCTTTTGGTCGAGTCAATATTAAAAAAGCGTGCTTCAAAGAGGATGAAAAGCCTATTGATGAAACGTGCGAGTGTTATACCTGTAAGAACTTCTCAAAAGCGTACTTAAACCACCTCTTTAGAGCGGGAGAAATCACTTATTTTAGACTGGCATCCATTCATAATATCCACTACTATTTGGATTTAATGCGTCAAGCACGAGAAGCTATTTTACAGCAAAGATGGCCTGAGTTTAAAAAAGAGTTTTACGCCAAAAGAAGCAAATAAACTACTTTTCGATAAAATAAAAAATTGATTAAGACGGATTCACAATAGAAGAATCCTCCTTTAAAGGGATAAACAAGATGACAATTGATGATAAAACAATAGAAAAACTGGCAAAACTTTCAAGTTTAGAGATTGATGATGCAAAAAAAGAGAGCCTAAAACAAGAGCTTGGAGACATCATTAACTTCGTTGAAAACCTCAATGAGATTGATGTAAGCCACATTGAAGCCACGTTTACAACGGTTGAAGGTGGAACACCTTTAAGAGAAGATGTTGCCAAACAAGATTTGGAGGTTTCAGAGCATATTGTAAAACATGCACCCAAAAGTGAAGAGGGATTCTTCATCGTTCCAAAGATTATTGAGTAACGCTTTATTTATATAGCCCTTTAGGGTTTTGCTACTTTTAAATGGATTTTACATCCATTGGTCTTCATAGCGTAGTCTTGTGACGAACACAGTGAAGGCAAAAAAGTAGACATATATGATTATAGGTCCCTTTCAAAATGGGACATTTTTAAAGGATATTGATGATTACAGTATACGGAATTAAAACCTGTGGAAGTGTACAAAAAGCACTGAAATTTTTTAAAGAAAATGGCATGGACGTAGAGTTCTTTGATTTTAAAAAAGAGACACCAGAACCAAGCAAAATCGAAAACTGGGTGGATAAAACCGATATTAATATCGCTTTTAACTCAAAAGGAACCAAATATCGAACTTTAAAACTCAAAGAACTTAACCTTGATGAAAAGGGAAAATTTGAGTGGTTATGTAAAGAGCCTATGCTTTTAAAACGACCCGTGATTGAGTTTAATGACGATGTTGTTATTGGATTTAATGAAGAGCTTTATAAAGAAAAATTTCTCTAACAGAGAGTTTTCTCTGTTAAAGTTATGCTAAGTTAGAACGCGCCTCTTTAAGCGTATCGGCAATCATAAAAGCAAGTTCCAATGCTTGGTCTGCATTCAATCTTGGGTCACATTGTGTGTGATATCTGCTTGCTAATCCCTCTTGTGTAATAGCTGAAGAGCATGAACCTGTACACTCAGTTACATTTTGCCCTGTCATCTCTAAGTGAATTCCACCTGCATACGTACCTTCAGCTTTATGGATTTGGAAGAACTGTTTTACTTCACTTAAAATCGCCTCAAAATCTCGAGTTTTATAACCGTTGTCTGCTTTGATGGTATTTCCATGCATTGGGTCACACGACCATAATACATTTTTCCCCTCTGCTTTTACTTTTCGTAAAAGATTTGGGAAAATATCTGCCACTTTTTGAGCTCCCATTCGAACAATCAAGTTGAGTCGCCCTGCTTCATTATCTGGGTTCAAAGCATCAATAAGTTCAATGAGTTCATCCTCTTTCATTGATGGTCCCACTTTACACCCAATAGGGTTTTTAATCCCTCTGAAATACTCAATATGTGCATCATTCAGTCCTCGTGTTCGATCTCCAATCCATAACATATGAGCAGAACAATCGAACCAATCACCTGTGATTGAATCACGTCGTGTCAGTGCCTCTTCGTAGTTTAATAAAAGTGCTTCATGTGAGGTATAAAGTGTTGTTTGATTCAGTTGTGGTGTGTTTTGACTTGTGATACCACACGCTTTCATAAACTTCAATGTTTTTGAAATTTCATTGGCCAACTCTTCATACTTTTCACCTAAAGCATTCCCTTTAACAAAATCCAAATTCCATAAATGTACTTGATTTAAATCTGCCATTCCACCTCGCGCAAATGCTCGAAGAAGGTTCAGTGTTGCCGCACTTTGATTGTATGCTTTTAACAACTTCTTTGCTTTGGGTACCCTTGATTTTTCATCAAAATCAACACCATTGACAATGTCTCCTCGATATGAAGGCAGTGAAATACCATTGATCTCTTCAAAATCAGCACTTCTGGGTTTCGCAAATTGTCCTGCTACTCGTCCCACTTTTACAATCGGGCATCCACCTGAAAACGTCAACACGACAGCCATTTGCATCATAACTTTGAATAAATCTTTAATATTATTGGCATCAAAAGAGGTAAAACTCTCAGCACAATCTCCACCTTGAAGTAAAAATGCTTTTCGGTTTACTACATCTGCTAAATCACCTTTTAATTTCAGTGCTTCCCCTGCAAAAATAAGTGGTGGGTATGATTTTAATTCGGCTTCAACTTTTTTAAGTTTGTCCAAGTCTGTATAAATAGGTTGTTGTTTTATTGGAAAGTTTCTCCAACTGTTGGGATTCCAATTCATCATAAAATACCTCTGTTTGTTTAATTAAGCAAATATTCTAACCAATTCTTACTTAATTTCAATCTAGGCTTAAGCTCATGTATGTAACGGAATTGTAATCGTAAAAACTGCACCTTGTTTCACATTTCCAGCAGTAAGAGTGCCATGTAAGTGCTCTTCAACAATCGTTTTACTCATATCAAGACCAATTCCTGTTCCATGAGTTTCTCCTTTAGTCGTAAAACGCTTATCAAATATTTTGGGTAAAATATCCAGTGGAATTCCCCCCGCATTGTCCATGATTTCAAAAATACAGCAGTTCTTTTGTTTATAGACACGACATGCAATCACGGGGGAAGTAATATCATTCTCTTCAATAGCATCCACCGCATTTTTAAAGATGTTTAACACCACTTGTATGAGTTCGCTGCTGCACACTTCAAAGGTTTCATCAAACTCAACTTTACGATGCAATTCAATGCCCAATTTCTTAAACATCGATTCAAACAACACACAACATTTATCCAAAATTTTTGAAGGCTCAATGCGCTCTTTAACTTGTGTATTTTTAAAAAAGCCTCGGAAATCTTCAATGGTACTGTTTAAAAAATCGACGTTTTTTAAAACTTGCATGGTGGTTTGATTAAAAACTTCATCTGTTAAAACCCCCATATTATGATAGAGTTGTAAAGAGCTTACTCCCGCAGAGAAAACATTCAGTGGTTGTCGCCATTGGTGTACAATCATATCAAGAATTTCACCCATTTGTGCATGTCGTGCTGTAGCATAAAGCACTTCATCTTTTTCCAAACTTTTGCGAACCTCATCACGTACGCGTTGTTCCAAGGTATCATTGAGTTCTTCTAACTCTTTGGTGGTTTTTGAGATCAGTTTTGAAAGGGCTTGTGTTCTATAAAAATGCATGGATTGCTCTTTTTCAGCCACTTTTACTTGCAAAGAGTCTTCCTCGATATGGTGTATATCCTCACTTTCAGAAAGCGCTAAAATCGTCATGCTTTGATTTAAAAGTCGTGCATATTTATTACCATAATAAAACTCCCCATAGGTAAAAAAGCCTGTGGTAGGAGCTATTTGATTTAATGGTTTAATTTCATGGCGAATTTCATCTTGCAAGAGTGCTTTTCGTGCAGTACAAGAGTAGATAAAAATGGCTTCAACGGGTTGATTGATCAATTGTTTGGCTTTAAAAAGTCCTCGTTGCAAAATCATTTGCACATCCCCATAACCAAACTTAACCAAACTGTCTTGGGGAATATTGCCTGCAAATCCCAAACTGCCATCATCAAAACGATTGAGCACAGCTCGCGCAATATCCAGGCCATCTTTTTTAATCACCAGTGGAAATTCAACTCCCACAGAAGGCAACATCTGTGCAATCTCATCGCCCAAATAATACGCATAAAAATCTATCGCACTCATACCATCAATGGTATAGACTCTGTTTTTTTCAGATTTCTCTATCACATGACTTTTGCCCAAAGATTGCCAAGAGAAGTTATAATCCATATAGACTTGCAAATCATTGTTATACAAAGCCACACACACTGCACCTTGTTCAACAATGGTATTTTTTGCAAAAACATACGTTTGTGTAAACAGGGAATTGTCTCCTGCCATTCCTCCTGCAATAGGTATATTGGAATCAATACTGTTCATACCATTTAAATACTCTTCCCCATTGGTCTTCAGACCATCTGTAAAGGTAATGATTGTTTTGAGTTTCTGGTTGTGATGCTCTTTGTCAATATTTTGCATCATCGTTTGTCCCAGTTCAAAACTGCAAGCAGTCTCATTGGGTTGAATAAAAGTTTTTATATGGGTGTGTTCAAAATAGGTAAAAGAAAGAACCGTTGAATGCGTTAAAATATCCTCTTGGGATATCTCTCCTGCAGTGGTCGTTCCTATTATTTGGGCGTGAGGCAATAAAGCATTCAGTTCATTCAAAAGCATTTGTATAAATCGATGTTCATTGATGCCTGTAAAAACTTGAATCAACAATGATTTTTCTTCACTCCACGATTGTTCGTTAATAAAGTTTTTAAGTTGTTCATGGTTTTTATAGTTCAACGAACAATTGATCATTTAAACCCTTTTTTATGATACTAATTTAGACAACAAGTCCTTAAAGGAGTCTTTGAAAGCATCCAAACCATCTTTTAAAAGATCATCATAAACTGCTTTCATATTCACATTTTTCTCTTCTAAAATTTTGAAAAATTCATCACAACGCTCTTCAGTCATGATTTTGCTTTTCTCTTTTTGACCATCATTCACCCAATGTTCAATGGTTAAAAGAGGTGCTGTGTTGACGGAGTTTGGATATAAAAGATTATCCACATAGTAGCTTTGTGGTAACTCTTCAGATTTTACTCCAGTACTTGCAAAGAGTGTTCGAATATTCCTGTTTTTAATTTTATTGACTTCATGATAACACTTCGTTGCATTGATAATCCCAAGCTTTGAAGTAGGTATTCCTTTACTCTCTAAAAGTGGATCACACATTCTGTCCAGTCGACTTACAAAAACAGAAATGACTGCTTTGATGTCTTTGTTGCTCTCTTTAATTCCTTCATCCAATGCTTTAGCACACTCTATGGCTTGTTGGGGTGAGAAAATAAGTGTCGCATTGACATGAATTCCTTGAGAAGTTAACGCTTTCATTGCTCCATACCCAGCCTTAGTTGCAGGTACTTTAATCATAACATTATCATTTCCAATAGTGTTAAAAAGCCGAAGTCCCTCTTCAATTGTACCTTTTTCATCATCACATAAAAGTGGGTCTACTTCAATTGAGATAAACCCGTCATCGGCATTTTCATCATGCAGTGGTGCTAAAATTTCAGAAGCTCGTTTAATATCTGTAACGGCCAACTCTTCATAAATCACTTTTTCTGGATTGGCTTGAAGCATGTCCAGTTGTTGTCGATACGCCACTGAGTTAGAAATAGCTGATTCAAAAATCGCAGGATTACTAGTAGCTCCATGAATAATCTCTTTGTCAATCAACTCTTTAAATTGATTCTCTAAGAAATCTCTCTCAATAAAATCACACCAAAGTGAAAAATTAATATCCTCTTTTAAAGCCATCTGTTTCCTTTAAATTTTCTCTAAAATTTGAGTCAAATCTTTTTGTTCAATCACAATATTTGCCTCTTTTTTCAAAATATCGTGCGCACAAAATGCCACACGTTTGTCTGCATGTGCAAACATAGAGACATCGTTTGCTCCATCACCTGCAACCAAAGTATCTTTTGCAGAAATTCCCATAACCGCTTGCATTCTTTGAAGCATGTCCCCTTTAGAAAATCCAAACATCATCTCACCACCAATAAGACCTGTTAAAAGCCCATCTTTTTGGTGAAGAACGTTTGAAAAATCTGCATCTAAGCCATATTTTTCTTTAAAAGGTTGTGTTCCTATTCGAAAACCACCTGAAAAACAGACCACTTTGTAACCCATTTTTTGTAACTCTTTAATCGTCTCTTGTGCTCCTGGCATTGCTGGAAGTGCTGCACAAATATCAACCGCCTTTTGGTACGGCATCCCTTGAAGCAGTGCCACACGTGTCGTTAAACTCTCAAAAAAATCTAAACGTCCGGACATTGCTTCTTCAGTTATTCTTGCTACTTTCTCTTTAATTCCTAACTCTTGTGCTAAAAAATCAATTGTTTCGCCATCCATTAATGTTGAATCAAAATCAAACACGGCTAATTTCATCATAAATCCTAAGTTTAATATTTAAAGGGTATAATTATAGCTAAATAACTATTAAGGAAGCAATTTTAATGTTTGATGCGCTCATAGATAAGCTCAAAAATGGAAGCTATTTAACCCTAGAGACCACCCCTCAACATGAACCTACGATGGATACTATTATTGACAAAATCAAACAATATGATTTGGTCTCAAAAATTGATGGTTTCTCTGCAACAGATAGCCCTTTAGCCAAACTAAAATACAATTCCATTTTAGCCGCACTCAAACTTCAAATGGAGTTTAAAAAACCCGTCATAACTACTCTTACTATGAGAGATCGAAACAAAATTGCCTTGCAATCAGACATCATGGGTGCCAATGATTTTGACATACGAAGTTTTTTATGTCTTACAGGAGACCCTGCAAAAATGAGTGATCAGCCTAACACCAAAGGGGTGTTTGAAAGCAATTCAACCATGCTTTTAAAAATCATCAAATCCTTTAATCACGGAATGGATTTTGCAGGACGTCCTTTTAAAGTAGAACCAAAGCCTATTTATCCCTTTGCAGTGACCAACTCTTTTTCAAAAAGTTTTAAATCGTTAGAGAAAAAAATGCATAAAAAAATCCAAGAAGGTGCAGTGGGAATTATCTCACAACCGGTGTATGAACTTGACAATGCCAAACAACTTTTGGAGAGTTTTGAAAATGCCAAAGAGCATGTGAGTGACCACAAACAAGAGTGTCAACTTATCTTTGGGCTGTTTCCTATAGTGAAACTTCGAACAGCTCTGTTTTTATCAGCGCAAGTTCCAGGAATTCATGTACCACAATCATGGATTGATAAACTTGAAAAAGCAAATCAAAAAGGGGAAGAAGAGGAGAAAAAAGTGGGACTTGAGCTCAACCACAAACTCTTTGAGGATTTACAAAAGTTTCATCCTAAAATTCATTTGATGACGGCCAATAACTTTGGGTTGGCCAACGAGTTAATCAACAATCGATGAGTTTCAAACTTGCCTGCATTGACATAGGGCTGAAGCGCATTGGTATGGCTGTGTGTCTGCATGGCGACATCGTCACACCACAAGAAGCCATCTTACGAAAAAACAGAAACCAAGCAGCACGAGAGGTGAATGCGTTTTTAAAAGAGTGGGAGATTGACAAACTTATTGTCGGTCTTCCCAGTGCTTCAGAAGATATGCAAAAACGCATTGCTCACTTTGTTAATCTGCTTGAACTTCACATACCTTATGAGTTTCAAGAAGAGAATATGAGCTCCATTGAAGCAGAGGATTTGATGAAAGGTGAAATCAAATACAAACGTGATGGACGCGTAGATTCCATTGCTGCCAAAATTATTTTGGAGCGTTTTTTAGCCAAACGTTAGTGTTGTTCTATGTGAACAACGGCTGCTGCAAAGCCACCGTCATGCGTGATGCTGACACTTACACTTTTAATATCAAACTTTTTCATGAGTCTTTTTTTGAGTTTGACTTTTGGGGCATTCTTTTTTGTTTTCGAAATTTTAATATCATGAAACCCGCAGGTCTTTCCAATCCCACATCCTAAAGCTTTACTTGTTGCTTCTTTCACTGCCCAAAAACCAGCTGCGGTGGAACTTGATTTAACCAGTTCTATCTCTTCAGCATTTAAAAAACGTTTTAACGCTTTTTGATCATACTTTTGAATGAGTCTGTCAATTCTATCTATGGAAGTGATGTCAATACCAATCATTAAAACTCCTATTAATCATAATTGATTATAATACTGATATGAAACTGTTTATCAAGAAGGTATTATACCTTATCATCATGCTGTTTATCATTAGCCTCATCTCTTTTTTGGCGATTCACCTTGCACCCAACTCATTTTTTGCAAGCGGTGAACTCAACCCCAATATTACGCAAGAGAGCATTGAACACTTAAAGGCTATTTATGGTTTGGATAAACCACTGTATGTGCAATACTTCTCTTGGGCTGCAGCCATTGTACAACTTGATTTTGGTATCTCATTTGCAAGTGGAGCGATGGTTAAAGAGGAGATTTTATCTCGTATTCCTATTACATTGACCATCAATATCATCAGTATGGTATTGGTCTTTATACTCTCATTATATTTAGGCATTAAAGCAGCACTTAATAAAAACAGATGGATAGATAAATTCACAGGACAACTCTCACTTTTGAGTTTTTCAATGCCCTCATTTTACTTGGCCCTGCTTTTGGTCATGGTTTTTTCTCTGTATTTAGAGATTTTACCCATTGCGGGGCTTCACTCAAAAACCAATGTTACTGGATTAGAGTACTATTTAGATATGGCATGGCACCTCATCTTACCAATTTCCATTATCACTTTTGGTGGGATTGGAAGTTTGACATTGTATATTCGCTCTCTGACCATTGAGATTTTAAAAAGTGATTACATCTTTTTTGCAAAAGCCAGAGGCTTAAACAATAAACAAATTCTCAGACACTATATTTTGCCCAACCTTTATCCACCAGTGATAACATTGCTTGGACTTTCACTTCCAGGAATTATTGGAGGAAGTGTTATTTTAGAATCGATTTTTTCTATTGATGGAATGGGATTATTGTTTTATCAAAGTGCGTTAAGTCACGATTATCCAGTCATTATGGGGATACTTATCATTGGGGCATTTCTAACACTTTTAGGAAATATGTTAGCAGATGTTATACTTTTAAAACTCAATCCAAACTATGACCAACAATAACCCAAGAAGAACTCTCAAAGTTAACTCATCTTTTTAAATTTCAATCAGTCATTTTATAGTATAATTCTCTCTTTTAAATCGTTTTAAGGACCATGATTGAAAATTATTCAAACCATTGAAGAGTTACAAGAGATACGAAAAAGCATTTCAAGCAGTGTGGGATTTGTTCCAACAATGGGTGCATTGCATGATGGACACATCTCATTAATCAAACAAGCGCGCAGTGAAAACGACATTGTCATTGTCTCTATTTTTGTAAATCCAACACAATTTTTAAAAGGGGAAGATTTAGATAAATACCCTAAAAAAATAGAAGCGGACAGCAAGATTTGCGAACTGTGCAAAGTCAATTATCTCTTTTTGCCTCAAATTTCTACCATGTATGGTGAAGATGAAGTGCTTGTAAAAGCACCCAATATCAAAAGCTATACCTTAGAAGGGGAAAGACGACCGGGACACTTTGATGGTGTTTTACAAGTGGTACTCAAACTTTTTGGTTTGACCAAACCTAATCGAGCTTACTTTGGAAAGAAAGATGCCCAACAGTTAGCCCTCATTAAACAGATGGTTGAAAACCTCTTCTTAGGCATTGACATCATTGAGTGTGAAATCAAACGAGAGAGTGATGGCTTGGCTTTGAGCAGTCGAAATGTCTACTTAACGGCTGAACAACGAAGTGATGCTTTAGCGATTTCAAAATCGCTTCATGCAGCTGCAGCTATTATTGGAAAAAAAGAGTTTGATTGCCATGTCATAAAAGAGCATATGCAAACGATTATGTCGCAACTGGATGTTGAATACATCGCATTTGTTAACCGACAATTTGAAGAGATTCAAACCATAGAATTAAAAAACAGTATTATCCTAGTTGCCGTTAAAGTTGGCAACACACGATTGATTGATAATATCTGGATATAACAGGAAAAATATATTATATGAAATTTACAACAAACAAGCCTAAAAAACAACTCCACTTGGTCTCACTTGGGTGCACTAAAAACCTAGTAGACTCTGAAGTAATGCTTTCAAAACTCAACGAATATGAACTCACCAATGATATTGACAATGCGGATGTGATTATTGTCAATACGTGTGGGTTTATTGACTCAGCCAAAGAGGAGAGCATCAACACTGTTCTTAACTTGCACGAACAAAGAAAAGAAGAATCTGTTCTTGTAATGGCGGGATGTTTAAGTGAACGATACAAAGAGGAGCTTCAAAAAGAGCTTGTGGAAGTCGATATCTTTACAGGGGTTGGAGATTATGACAAGATTGATGCGCTTGTACATGAAAAGCGAAGTTCATTTACCAATGAAGTCTTCTTACAAACAGAGCTTAATGAGCGGGTGATTACGGGTTCAAACTATCATGCTTATATTAAGCTCAGCGAAGGGTGTAATCAAACCTGTTCATTCTGTGCCATTCCTTCATTTAAAGGAAAGCTTTTCTCACGTACGTTAGAGTCTCTTGTGAAAGAGGTAAAAAACTTGGTTGCTAAAGGGTATTTTGACTTCTCTTTTGTATCCCAAGACTCCTCCTCATATCTAAGAGATCATGGAGTAAATAACGGATTAGAACAACTCATTGAACAAATTGAGAAAATTGATGGAGTTAAGAGTGCACGTATTTTATACCTTTATCCATCTACCACTTCATTAGGACTCATTGACAAAATTGCTGCTTCGAATGTGTTTCAAAACTACTTTGACATGCCACTTCAACACATCAGTCAAAATATACTTAAAATCATGAAACGAGGGAAAGGCAGTGAGAAACTCAAAGAGCTTATGCAGCACATGAGAAATACTCCTAATTCGTTTGTAAGAACAACCTTTATTGTAGGACACCCCGGTGAAACTCAAGAAGACTTTGATGAACTGTGTGAATATGTGCAAAGTTATGGATTTGACAGAGCCAATGTGTTTGCTTATTCAGATGAAGAGGGAACAACAGCTTATGACAGAGAGGATAAAGTTCCACAAGAAATCATTGATGAACGAGCTGAAATCCTAGGGGAACTCATAGAGCAAACCACTCTTGCTTCCCTTGAAAATGAAGTAGGAAAAACAGTAGACGTTGTGGTTGATGGTGAGAGCGATGAACATGAATATCTTCTTAGTGCCAGAAACCTTCTCTGGGCGCCTGAGATTGACGGAGAGATTTACATCAATGACAATGAGCTAAAAGGCGAAATCAAATTTGGAGTGATTTACAAAGCGAAAATCTCAGAACTTGTTGGTGATAAACTCTTGGCCACCATTTTACATGAAGCTTAATATCACTACACAAAAAAACCTTTTAGCCTTCTCTGCAGGTGTAGACTCAACTGCACTTTTTTTTATGCTCTTAGAACAAGATATTCCATTTGATATAGCCATTGTGAATTATAACTTAAGAGAGCAATCCAAAGAGGAAGTGACCTACGCTTTAAGCTTGGCTCTTGAGTATAACAAGCAGTGTTTTGTTCACGATGTTAAGCTTGATTCCCAAAGCAACTTTGAGAAAAATGCGCGTGATATTCGATATGAGTTCTTTGAAGAGATTATTGAAGAGTATAGTTATGAAACACTTTTAACTGCCCACCAACTCAATGACAAACTAGAGTGGTTCTTAATGCAACTTTCTAAAGGAGCAGGTCTGTCTGAACTTTTAGGACTACAAGAACAGACACAAAAAGAGCACTATAGACTTCTTAGACCCCTTCTAAATATCTCTAAAGAGTGTTTAGAAGAGTATTTGATTGCAAAAAAAGTAAAATACTTCTATGATCAAAGCAATGATGAACTCAAATACAGACGTAATTTTATGCGTCATGAGTTTGCCAATAAGTTTTTAAAAGAGTTTGAAAGTGGCATTAAACACTCTTTTGAATATTTACAAAAAGATTTGCACTCTTTACATATTAAGCTCACACCGCTTTTAAAAAAGAAAAAGCTTGAAGTGTTTGAAAAACCTCAGGATGAGAACAAGCTGATTCGTATCATTGATAACAGTCTAAAAAAAAGAGGCTATTTGCTCAGCCATGCCCAAAGAGAAGAGATCTTAAGACAACAAGAGTGTGTGATTGATCATTTTGCAATTGCCATTACTCCATCACATCTTTGGATTGCACCTGTGGTTGAAATCAAAATGCCAAAAGAGTTTAAAGAGAAGTGTCGAATTGCAAGAATTCCAAAAAAGATTCGTCCCTATTTATTTGAAAAGAGTATAGAAGTAGACTTTTTATCCATTCTTTAAAAAAGTCTGCATTTTTCTGTTTTTTCGCATCTGATCTTGCATTTTATTTTTGTAGTTTTTTAAAAATTGTAGATTTTTATAATAAAGCTCAGAAAGTCTTTCTAAATCTTGGATTTCTAAGTCGAAATCTAAACTCTCATCTTCATTTGAGATATATTTTGTGCCCCAACGAACCAAACCATCTGCACGCTCTTGGTCATCTAAGGAATCAAGAAATTGAAGCTCTTTGAGGGCTTTTAAAGACCAGTCTCGTCTTTCCATGCTTCAATTAATCCTTGAACTACTTTCATTACTTGATTCATTGAACCAACATTATTATCAATTCCAGCAGAAAAAAGTGTTTCAATTTGGTAAAGATATAATCCATCTAAATAATACGCCACATCTCCACCATCAAAATCAAGCACATTTCTTAACTCGTCAAAAATAGCAATAGATTTGTTGATATAAGTGAATTTTGCTTCAATATCACCCTCTTCCATTGCAGCTTTTGCAAGAGATAAAAATTTTAAGAGTCCTTCATACAGCTTTAAAATTAATACATAAGGATCATCACTGATAGCATTTTGTTGGTTGTATACTTCAATCCCCATTTAAATACTCCATAATATACTTGTCATAAAAACACAACAAGTATATTATATAAAAGCTTAAATAACTATATTAGTTGCTCGCTTTTGACTGCGCAATCATCATTTGTAACCCACCAAACGCACTTTCAAATTTAGAAATAATAGCTGTATACGCTGCAAACTGATTGGCCAATTGAGCATATTTACTGTCCAGTGCCTCAATTGCTTTTGTTTTTTCCTCTTCTAAATTGTCTTTTCGTGTGGACATCGCATCCCCATAGACCGTCAACAGACCTTCAAAGCTGTCTAAATCGTCAAGATACTCTTTAAGTTTGGTACCAATACCTCTGTCTTCAGCAACACCAATAAAGAGAGACTTTAGTCCATCTAAATCATCTGTCACAGCTTTATTAAACTCAGTCGAATCAATTGTAATATGTCCAGATTTATCTAAATTAAATCCATAACTAAAAATACTTTTTTCATCGTTTTCACCATAAGCACCAAAAAGAATATCTTTTACTTGGCTCATGACGCTTCGTAATGTTGCTTTATCTTCGATTTTAGAATCGGCACTGATGGTATAGTTTGAAACTATATCATTCAACTCATTATATTTTGTAACAAGCTCTTGCATTTTTGTCTCAATATTTGCCGTATCTTGTTGCATAGAGATAGAACCTGTACCTACTTCTAAAGCAGAGATTGTCAATCCATTTTGCATCGTAATCTGATTTGAAGAGAGATTATAATCAATTCCATCCACTGTAGCTAACATATTTTGTGCTGTTAAGGTTTGACTTTTGTCTTCTAAGCCCAACATTGTATCATTGGTAATCGAAATGGCACTTCCATCATCACTTGTAATGACAAATTTTCCATCACTAATACTTGCAGTCACGTTAATTGAACCATCTGAAGATATTTCTGAAGCAATGTCATTATAGGTTTTATTACCATCAGCCACAAATGTAACGCCGTTAACAGTAATCTCTTGCCCCGCCGTTGGAATATCAGTACCCACAATCGTACTGCCACTTTCAACCACAGAGTTACCTAATCCAATGTTAACGCCACCACTTTGAGTGATGTCTAAAGCATTCGACAGACCACTCTCTCCACTTTTAATAATCAAACGGTATTCACTGTCACCCACTTGTTCCAATGAAGCATCCAATGATGGATAGTTGTTCATCTCTGCTACAATTTGTTCATACGTCTTACCGGTTGTGTCAAAATCAATTGGGGTATCACCTCCCACTGAAATGGATATGGTTCCTGCATCCATTGTTGCCGTTTTATCTGCAATAATACTTGACTGGTAGACATCTTTTTGAGCCAGTTGAGTGACTTCAACATTGATTGTACCTGGTTTAAGTTTACTGGTATCTGCAGCATCAAAAGCAACTGCAGTTCCACTGGTAGTTGCAAAGATTTGCTCAAATGCGTTCGCCCCATTTTTAAATAAGTCAAACTCTTTTGCAATGGCTAAAAGTTCATTAACTTTCGCTTCAAACTCTCCAAATTGTTCAACTTCTGTATCCCAATCTTCAAGTCTTGTTTCAATGGGTTGAACACGAGCTTTTCTTTCTGCCTCTTTTAATTTATCGATTAATTCTTGATTTAATCCTGTTGATCCTGAACTTCCTAGTCCTAAAATACCATCAGCCATAATAGCCTCCTATTATCTCTTAATACCTAAGAGTGTTTGTAATATCTGATCCATTACTGTTATTGTTTTTGCATTGGCTTCGTAAGCCGCTTGAAACTTGACCAAATCTAACATCTGTTCATCTTTATCGACTTTAACAACTTGATCATACGTCGATGACAAGGATTGAGTTACACTTAGTTGAGACTCCAATAAAAAGTCTGTATTCTCTTTATCTGAAGAGACTTTGACCAATATATCTTTATAAAAATCCATGAATGACATTGATGAAATTGAATCAGGGTTTTGTGGTCCATTTTCAAACGAAAGATCCGATTTTGATTGTAAGGTCACTAAATAATCCAAATCCATAGTATCCAAATCTTGTACAGCCAACTCATTAAATTCCAATGTCTTCACACTGCTTCCAGAAAAAAGATTTAATGCGTGTGCATTTTGCACATTGGTTCCCACATTATTTAAAGAATCTTCCCCATAATAATAAGAACCATCTGTTGAAGACACTGCATATTCTCTGTGCAAGTCACTGAATGTAAATGCAAATTGATCCAATAAATCTTTATACGCTTGATATTTATTTTTTCCTGAATCTGTGGTTAAGTTTTCAAAACGTGCCAACAAAGAACCACCCGTGATATCAACACGTCGACCTTTGCTCTCTAAGTAGACTTCTGTTTTCCCATCTCGGCTTTGTGATTCAGTACGTTCAAATGCCATATTTTCAGTAACACCCGTAGCATCTGCCCGTTTAAACTCCAATGTGCTTTCAAAGTCACCTTGTGGGCCTCCCTTTTTTGCCTCAACCAATAAATATCGCTCAGCGCTCAAATCAGGTTCAATAATATTACCATCGACATCTTTGCTGTAACTTCCATTATAAGCTGTAACAAGTTTATTCATATAAGGGTCATTATTGATTGCCACACCCAATGCACGTACGTAGTTTGTATCATCGACTCTGTCTGAAGCATCTACAATATTGTCACCATTGATATCCAAAGCGTTGCCTTGAGAATCGGTCACAAATTCACCAAATTTGATTTCAACACTTCCCACATTATTAACCGTATATACAATCGTATCGTCTGCATCCATTGTTCCAATACGCGCAGCCAAGGAGCTTGTGGTGCCATCAGCCGCAACATATTTATCTCTTTGTGGTGAATCGCTTTGTCCAACGCTGAATTCTCGAGCGCTGTCATGCCAAACTGCAGTGACTCCATTGATACTCAATTCGTAGGGTTCTTGTTCACGGTGTACTTCAATATCAACATATTTCGCCAACTGTTTTTCCAATAAATCTCGTTTATCCAATAAATCATTCGTTGGTTCAGATTTGGTTCCTAACTCATGATTGATATCTGCAATTTGTTGCAATAAAGAGTTCACTTCTTTTACATCAAGCTCAGCACTCTCTTTTGCAATCGCTTCTTGTGCTTCAATTCCTGAATAAATCGTTTTAAGATCTTCTACGAGTGTTTTGGCTTGCGCAATATAACTGCTGATATAATTGGCATCTGTTGGATTACTTTTTAAATTATCCAATGCTTTAAAGTACTTATCCAAATCTGTTGCTAGTCCTGCTGTTTCAGTACCTTGAAACAATGCCTCAATTTGTCCAAGCATACTTGATAATTCATCAAGATAGGCCTCTTTTGTTGTTTCATCCATGATGTTATCATACAAATAATCACTTGTAGCACGTACCACATCACCAACTGTTGTTCCTCGACCAATACCAGAACTATTGTTTCCTGTTTCAGAAACATTCACGGTTCGTTTCTTATAACCAGGAGTATTTTCATTGGCAATATTGTTAGTGACGTTCTCAAGAGAGACACGAGCAGACCATAAGCCAGACTCTGCTATATAGATGCCATTTAACATTGTATACTCCTTTTATAAGATTTAGTATATTTTGACATTACATTTCTTAAAACTAGATTAATTTTATATCTACTTCTTTTTCTTAAACTCTATTTATTCACCATATTCAAAGTCGTTTGTATCATATCTTGAAGCACTCTTGCTATCTTAGCATTGGCTTCATATGCTGCTTGAAATTTCATGATGTTCAACATCTCTACATCTTCATCAACCTTGACCAACTGATTGTATGAGTTCTCTAAAGATTGCGTCACAATTTGTTGTGTATCAAATTTATAATCTGTATTACTCTTTGTAAAAGCAATATCGACTTGGAATCCTTGAAAATATTTTGAAAAACTCGTACCGTTTGTTCCATCACTTGTTAAATCTTCATACGTTTGTGTGGTACTGACTTGCCCTTTTGAACTGAACAAAATATCACTTTTATATTGTAAAGAAGAGAGATAATCATAATCTTGTTGGTCTAAATACGCCACAGTCGATTTATTAAATGAGAGCGTTGCAATACTGTTTCCATTAAAGAGTTTCATGCTTTGTTTATTGTTATACTCTTCACCACTGTTATTGATTGCGGTTTCTCCATAAATATAACTGCCATCTTGATTTAAAACATACTTTTCTGTCATATCACTGAGTGTTGCAGCAAACATATCCAACTTATCTTTAAACATCTGAATATAGTTATTAGGTGACGTGGTATCCAAATTTTCAATTTTAGCTTTTACCGGTCCACCTGCAATTTCAACTTTTTGTTCATAACTGCTGATATAACTCTCACTGCTTCCAACCACACTTCGAGTTTCATCTTTATTGTACGTAGAGACTTCATATTGATTATTCGCATCACTGTCAGTTAAATAGATCAAATCGCCTTTAAATTTTCCTTCAGCGCCCTCTTTTTTTGATTCAATGACCAAATATCGATCAACCGTATTATCAGGGTCGGGAGTAATGTTTCCATCACTGTCTTTGGTATAATTCCCATTATATGCTGTAATCATTTGACTCATTTCAGGATCATTGTTAATGGTTAAAACCAAAGCCCGAACAATATTGGTATCATCAACCACATCTGCAGCATCTATTATATTATCTCCATTTAAATCGAGTTGATTTCCATTGGCATCATACACCGCTTGTCCATATGTGAGTTCAATACTCGTGGTATCATTCAATTCATAAATAACTTTATCATTGGCATTGCCCATGATACCATCAAATGAACTGATTACATTTCCGCTACCATCCTCTTTTGTATAGCGATCCAATTGAGCAATATGCTCTTCACCATAGCTAAATTCACGTGCAATATCATTTCGAACCGCGGTCACGTTTCCAATTTTAAGGATATATTCTCCGTTTTGTTTTGACACATCGATATCCACGAGTTGTGCCAACTCTTTTTCCAACGCATCACGTTTATCTAAAAGGGTGTTTTGTGGCACCAACGTTGTTGCAAGATGTTCATTGATATTGGCAATATCATGCACAATTCGATTGATATTTCGTGCGTCTGATTTTAACTCAGATCTGAGTTCTGCTTCTTGAGTATTGAGATGTTGATATAACCCTTTTAAATCATCAACGACAATTTGTCCTCGTGTTTTTAATTCTGCTTGAAATGTTGTATTACTTGGATTGCTTTTTAAATCTTCAATGGCTTGAAAAAAGGCATCCAAATCTTTTGAGAAACCACTGTTTTCAGTCTCTTTAAAAAATGATTCAATCGTACTTAAGGCATCTGAAACCTCTTTATAATAGTTCATTGAAGTGGATTCACCAAGAAAGTTTTGGTAAATAAAATCATTGGCATTACGAATGGTTTCTCCGATATCCACACCACGACCTGTTGCGCGATTATCAATATGTGCAGCTTCTGAAATAGATGTTGAACGACGAACATACTCTTTATTCATCTGATTTGCAACATTGTTATTGGCAGCATCTGCGGCACGCTTCGATATTGAAAGCCCTGAATAGGCGACATCCAATGTATTTAACATAGCGTACTCCTTTTCTGAATTTTAGATTAAAACAATCCCTTTTTTGACATTATATTACTTTTTTTATTATTTATCAAGTATTTTTATTATTTTTTACCTATTTTACAGTAATTTATAATTTATTACAAGTTTTTATTAAAATGGCCATAATGCACGAAGTATCTTTAAACCCCACGGTGTACGTAATGCATCTGCTTCTTCACCATCTTTTTCATACATAATTTTTAAGTTTGCAATTTGTGAGGAGAGTACACTGTTTTCTGGAGAGATATCATATGGACGAATCACACCACTTACTTTAATCTCTTGGCTTTGTCCATCAATGAGCATCTGTTTGGAACCTTTGATAAAGTAGTTTCCATTTTGGTAGGTTTGTTCAATGATCACAGAAATCGTTGTTTCAAACTTTTCATCAATTTGCTTTTCAGCCGTACCTGAAAATGAAGACTTTGAGCCCACATCAATATTAAACCCTAAATTACTGTTCAACTTCTCTGAGAGTTTATTGATTGTTGAAGAGGGGTTGGTATTGGTTGCATTGGGTCCTGAAACAATTCCATTAAAGCCACCACTTGAATTACCTGTTGTATCTCGACTGTTATCACTGTCGGCGGTTAAAGCTTCATTAATAATGACTTGAATGATATCCCCAATTTGTAGATCTTTTTTATCTGCAAACAGCGACCCTCCTTGACTGGAGTATAAAGAACCTTTTTTATTTTGTGGTCGCTCTTGCTTTTTAGGAATCTGTATCTTCGGTTGTTCAAAATCCAACTCTTTTTGTACGCACCCTGAAAAAAGAACACTCACAAGCATCCCACTTATAAGATATAAAAAAGGCTTACTCTTCACGATATTTACTCTCAATAATCTGTTTTAAATCAATGGCAATTTTTGTATCATTAACCGACGTTTTTACCAATGCCATCACCCCATATCGTACCATCAATGCATCCAAATTTGTTTGCGGATCACATACAATATAAAGACGATTTGCAATAACTTTGATATTTCTTACATGCTCCTGATTTAATAAATCCACCGCAATTTGTGCCTCATTATAAATGATATTTTCAATGGCAGCTGAGCGTTCTTGTTTGAGTTTTTGTTCTTGTGCCAAATCTGCTTTTGCTTGTTCCTCTTGCGCAAATTTCTCACTCATATGAAAATAGTAAGCAATAAACATTGTAACCAATGCAACAAATGATATTACTTTGATGACCATCTTTTTATAACTTGAACGTTTGACTGCTACTATCATGTTTGACTCGCTATTTAATTACAAAGGCTGTGAAGTAGATATTCTTCACACTGTCTTTTTGAAAATCAGTATTCTCTCCAATGGCTTGATTTAACACCGCATTAATCTCTTGAATCAACTCCTCTTTTAAAAGCTCTTTCCCTCCAACAGTTAAAAGCTCTTCAGAGTTTCTTGAACTGATTTGTGAAATCACCACATCAATGATTTCAGCTTTATTCTCTTCAACAAGTTGCTCAATCATCTCATCGGTACTCTTGATTGAAAAAGACAACTTCATCAACTTCTCACGCCCTTTAGCATTGGTAATATTTAAAACCATATCATTAATATCAACTTTAAAATAATCACCTGTTCGTGCTTGAGGCTCTTCTTGCTGGACTGCACCATTTTGAGCAGTTGGATTATTGTTTGAACTGAATGCTCCATTTGAGTAGAGTAAATATCCCCCACCAATGACCACTAAGATTAAAATAACAATGAGTGCAATGAGTGCAATCATCAATCCTTTTCCACCAGATTTCGTCTCTTGTACTACTACTTCTTCATTTTCAGCCATTCTATCTACCCTTTATTTTGTGTGATAATTTTTTAACTTCTCTGTTATTGTTGCAGCGTTTGGAACACTTAGAAATTTCATTAACGTCGTAACGTTTTTTTCTTTGAGTTTTAAGATTATATCAAAAACATCTTCAACTTTTCCCTCATCCATCATTTGATTGAGAATTGCTGCAGCTACTTTTGGTTTCATCTTATTATATATTTTTGCCGTTTTACTTGCTACTTCACCTTTAATGTCTTTGAGAATCTCTTGATTTCTTTTGACAAGCTCCGTGGTCTCTTTTTTCTCTTTTTGAATGGTTGCAAGCAGTTGTTCAAGTTCTTTTTTCTGTTTTTGATACTCTGCTTCTTTGGTGTTGTAAAACTGTGTCAACTCTTTTTTTAATGCATTAATCTCATCTTTTTGTTTGATGTATGACAACTCATCTTGTGGTGCAGATAAAGCGATACTTGCGGTTATAAAAAATAGAATTAAACTTCGTCTCAACGTCTCTCCTAACTTGCAATATATTTACTTTGAACGTACTCTTCAGTAAACTCTTCTTCTTTTTTAAGAAGCTTTTTAAAGGCCTCTTTTTTCTCTTCTTCAACAAGATACTTAAACTGTTCGGTCTCTTTTAGAAGCTCTTTGATCTCTTCATCAATTTTTTCAACCTCTTGTTCAAGCCGGTTTTTGACCATATTAAGTTTTCCAATATGGGCTTTCATCGTATTTTTATGAATTTGTAAAATAGCAAAATCAGAGATGGCACCAAACTTATCTACACTGGTCGTTTCAAGTTTGGTTTGGGTCATAAGTATTTCAGCAGAGAGCTCTTCAATTTTATTTTGTACACGAGCACGTTGTAGAATTTTTTGATCGGTCTGATTTTTCTTTAAATTATAGATTTTTGTAATCATTTCACTGACCTCCAAATTCCAAGATTAAATCCCACAAATCATGTGTATATTGATTCATACTGTCTCCAATCCAAGGCAGGGTAATCAAAATAAACACCGACACCAAAATCATTTTAGGTACAAATGTTAACGAAGCATCACTTACTTGCGTCACAGCCTGAAAAATACTGATCAAAAGACCAATCACCATACTTACAATTAAAGAAGGTAACCCTAAAAGCAAAATAACTTTAACTGTATTCTCAGCAATAGCAAGTAAATCCATGCTTACTCTTTTATCTTAATTGTAATCTCCAAAGTCTTATTATTAAGCAGTTGTGTAATTAATGATGACAAGTCATTAATATTACTGCTGTTTAATTCAACTTCATTGCTGTTTGAGTCTTTATTTGAAGCTTTTGCAGCTGCAGGAGCTGTTGCTTCTGTATCCATACCGTTTAAAGCAGCCAACATTTCATCTTCATTTAAATTATCCAATTCAGAAAACTCATCTGACATATCACTTTCCCCTTTTTGCTCAATTTCTTCTACAACCAGACCAAAATCATCTTCTTCTATTTTTACATCATCGTCTGGTTCAATATCTTCTTTTTCTTCTTTAACTTCATCCAATTCATCCAATGACAGTTCACTGGACTCATCATCTTTATCCAAATAGCTCACCACATCATCGATATCAAAATCATCTTCATCATAGTTATAGTGCAGTGCATCATCTTCTTCATCCAAAGAAGAGTCTTCAATGGATTCAAGTGTTTGTTCTTCTGCTTCTTTATCATACACTAAGTTGGCATTATTCTCTTGAAGAGCTTCATTCAAAGCCTCATAATCATCCACATCTCCATGCTTTTCATTATGGACTTCATCCAATCTTCGCTTGACATGTATTGCAATATCTTCGATGGTGTCAACACTCATATCTCCGATACCATGCTCTTTTAAAAACTCCTCTTCAATCCCATCTTTGGGCTGTAAAAACTTGATTTTATCATTCAAACTGTTTTTACGAAGAATTTTTTCATCATCAATCAAAAAAATATTATTGGGATTATCTTCTATGGCTTGTTTCAACCGTATTACGGAATTAACCTCTTCAATAGAATCGTCCTCTTCAAGCTTAAACTTTATATTTGCATGGTTCAAAACTTCATGAATACTATTCTTAAAACTTTTACTTCCGTAAATATATACAGTCACGCACTACCTTAAATTATTTTTACAATCATTATACCTATATTTTATAAAATTTTAGATAAAATTGACAAAGTTAACTTACGTAAGGTTTTATATTGAGATACATAGCGAGTATTATTTTACTTATTACATCACTTTATGCACAAACAATTAAAGACATTACTTCTGTGGTTGGGATTCGAGAAAACCAACTTATTGGTTATGGTTTAGTTGTGGGACTTGCTGGAACAGGCGATAAAAGTAAATTTACGATGCAAAGTTTGCAAAACTTGCTTCGAAACTCTTATATCAAAATACCTACTTCATCAATTAATTCAAAAAATATTGCAGCTGTAATGGTCACTGCAGATTTGCCTGCTTTTGCACGACAAGGAGATAAAATCCCTGTTAAAGTCTCCGCCATTGGTGATGCCAAATCAATCAATCAAGGAGAACTTTTATTGACCCAACTCAAAGGGGTTGATGGAAATGTTTATGCATTAGCTCAAGGAACCATTCTTTCAGATGACAATGCCACAACAGGTTCAATTTATGATGGTGCGATTATTGAAAACGAAGTGCAATACTCTCTTCAAAATGAAGAGGATATCACACTCAGTCTTTTACAAGCATCTGCTAAAAATGCTGATTTAATAGAGACAAAAATCAATCAACGATTTGGTCAACAACTTGCAAAAGCAGTCGATACAAGAACCATTGTTGCTAAAAAACCCAAAGATATTTCGATAGTTAAATTTTTATCCATTGTTCAAAACATTAACATAGAGACCGAATTTAAAAAGAAAATCATCATTGATATGAGAAAAGAGAGTATAATTGTGGGAGCTGACGTTGAAATCAAACCCGTCACCATCACACGGGATAAATTCACACTGCGTATCAAACAAACCGAACTCAATGATACGCAATGGAAAGACCCAGCAGTCAATTCAGGAAAAGATATTGGAGATGATGCCAGACTGGATCATAAACCTGCTGTTGTTAATATCGACAATGCCTTATTAAATACTAAGAAACAACCCACTGTTGCCGATTTAATGCGTGCCATGAAAGTGATGAAACTACCAATGAGCGATATCATAGAGACACTTAAAATGATTCGTGACATGGGTGCAATTGATGTAGAAATGGAAATTAGAGGTTAATATGGCTGAATTTTTAAGTCAAGATGAAATTGATGCACTTTTAGATATCGCTGAACAAGGCGAGGATATTGATGGAGCGGAAGAAGAGCAGATAGTCTCTAAAGAGAAGAATTACTCGATTTATGATTTTAAAAAGCCCAATCGTATCTCCAATGAGCAGTTTAAAGCCTTCTCAACGCTTCACGATAAAATGCTTCGAGACCTTATTACGGATCTGTCAGCAATGCTTCGTAAAATTGTGGATATCAAGCTTTACTCTATTGAGCAAATGACCTATGGAGAGTTTATCCTCTCTATCCCTCAACTCACCTCGCTAAACACACTCTCACTTAAACCACTTGATGGTCGGATTGTTGTTGAATGTAACCCTGGTATTTCTCACAAAATCATTGCAGAACTTCTTGGAAGTGGTGCCATTGCAGCAAGTGATAACCTAGATAGAGAACTCACAGAGATTGAAGTAGAGATTTTTGAACACTTTTATAAAGTACTGGTGACCCACATGCAAAAAGCATGGAATGAAATCACACGAATCAATTTTAAGATTGAATCACGTGATACCAATGCCAATGCTATCCAAGTTATTTCAGACCACGAAATTGTTCTTTTAGTGGTACTTGAAATCACGATTGATGAAGACTCAGGGTTTTTATCTATTTGTTACCCTATTTCATACATTGATATGCTGTTGCATAAAATTGTTGAGAAAATCTTCTCAGAGGGGCGAAATAAAAAGGTGAGTAAAAAACGAGATATTACGACGTTGATTTCTGGGGCAAAAATGCATATTGATGCCATTATGGCAGAGACGGAACTCAATGTATTTGATATACTCAACCTTAAAAAAGATGATGTCATTGTCTTTAATAAAAATGCCACATCCCCACAAGCGAAACTCTATATCAATAAAAAAGAGAAGTTTTTATCTATAAGTGGTCTTTCAAATGGCCGAAAAGCAGTACAGATTAAAGCCAATATTGATCATGAAAAACAAGAGACATTAGAGATGTTACGCACAATGAGAGAAGAGCGTAATGAACAACAACAACGACAAACTGAAACCGTTAAAAAACTGCTTGAAGAGAGAAATAAATTTTAAGTCTTAGTTTGTAAAATTACAAACTAAGCCAAACTCCAAGAGAGTGTTTGTCCTGCATACATAGGAACAACCATTTCCCCTTCACCACTGTAATTTTCTGGTACTAAAAAAGGCTCTTTTACTAATGTAATCTCTTTTTTAGGTGGTGTTATGCCATAAATATTCAATGCATTATCACTGATGAATGCTTGAAGATTATCTAACTTACCGTGCGTTTCAAAAAGCCCTGCAAGTATCTGTAAAGCGATAGGTGCTGTAAAAACTCCAGCGGCGCATCCGCATGCCTCTTTTTTATGTTTAGGGTGTGGTGCAGAATCACTTCCAAACATCACTTTAGGGTGAGCATTGAGTGCCACTTTCACTAAAGCATCTCGGTCTTCATATCGTTTTGCAATGGGTTTACAAAAAAGATGGGGTTGCAACATTCCACCAGCAACATCATCAAGAGTAATTAGAAGGTGTTGAACGGTAATCGTTGCATAAAGATTCTCATACTTATCAAGTAACTCTACAGCATCTTTTGTAGTGATGTGCTCCATGATGATTTTAAGCTTTGGAAAGTTTTGAGCCAAGCTTTCATAAATGGGCATAAACTCTTTCTCTCTGTCCATCACAAAACCATTGGTTTCACCATGTACACACAATGGAATTCCTAAATCACTCATGGCCTCCAATGTAGGTCGTAATGTCTCAGAATCAATCGATGAAACACCGGTTTCAGAGTTGGTTGTAATTCCTGCAGGATAGAGTTTAATTCCAATAATATGCTCTTTGACTTTTTCTAAAAAAGCTTTGTCATATTGTTGGAAAAAAAGCGTCATGTACGGTTTAAAATCTTCATATGAAGCTGCATCCAAAATACGTTGTTCATACGCTTTTAATGCTTCAAAAGTAGTTACAGGAGGTACAAGATTAGGCATTACTAACGCTCCGCTGAATGTCTGAGCAGTCAATGGAGCAACCAATTTAAGCATCGCTTCATCACGAAGATGAAGGTGCATGTCTAAAGGAGTATTCAGTGTCAACGAAGTAGCCACTAAATTGCTTCCTCATCTTCTTCACCCGTTCTAATACGTACCACTTTTTGTACGGATGTAACGAAAATTTTACCATCACCAATTTTTCCTGTTCGAGCAGCATCAGTGATAATTCGAATGGTTTCATCCACACTTCTTTCATCTACAATCAATTCAAGTTTGATTTTTGGTAAGAAATCAACCACATACTCTGCTCCTCTGTAAAGCTCAGAGTGACCTTGTTGTCGTCCATAACCCTTTACGTCTGAAACGGTCATACCCGTAATACCTGCTTCCGTTAAAGCATCCTTTACGTCTTCAAGTTTAAATGGTTTGATAATTGCTTCAATCTTTTTCAATGTAAATCCTTTATTTGATGAGTTATTTTAACAAAATTTTTTTAAATTCTTTATTGGTTCATTAGAATGCGCGTTTAAACTCAGGATACGCTTCTAAACCACACTCTTCTACATCAAGTCCTTGCATCTCTTCATCATTAGCCGCTCTTAATGCAAAAAGTTTATTAATAATAAACAAGATAACAAATGATACCACAAATGCAAACACACCTACAACAATCACACCTTTTAACTGACCTAAAAGTGTAATATTATCACCATTACTTGCAAAAATTCCCACGGCAAGTGTTCCCCAAATACCATTGACCAAATGAACAGAAAGTGCACCCACAGGATCATCGATTCTTAACTTATCAAACAGTGGTACAGCAAATACAACCAATGCCCCACCAATCGCACCAATAATAATTGGTTGATAAATCGTATACAAATCAGGTCCTGCTGTAATTGCAACCAAACCACCTAAGGCCCCATTTAGAATCATTGTAATATCCAGTTTTCTGTATTGTACATACATTAAAAGACCCACCACAATTGCTCCAGCAAGTCCAGCTGTATTGGTATTCATAATTGTCAACGCTACTGCATCGGCACTCTCTTTAGAAGCAATTGAACCTACACTTCCGCCATTGAATCCAAACCATCCAATCCATAAAAGAAACGCTCCTAACGTTACTAATGGCACATTTGATGCAGGAATAACACGAACTCCACCCTCTTTTGGATAACGCCCTTTTCTTGAACCAATGATTAAAATGGCAGCCAACAGTGCCCAACCACCAGTACTGTGAATAACTGTAGATCCAGCCAAATCGTACATACTCAATTCAAGCATGGTTCCTTCAAGCATATTTGCTCCCCATGTCCAGTTCACAATGATTGGGTACAACACACTTCCCATAATCACTGTAAATAGTGCCAATGGAAGCACTCTTGCACGTTCACTCACACCACCACTCATGATATTCACAACTTTTCCTACAAATGCCATTTGAAATAGAAAGGCTGCCCAAGCACTCATGCTGTCACTTCCAAAATCTCCAAATGCAATGGAGTACCCAATGAGTAAAAACCCCAATGATGCTACTGCATAAATCATGGTATTGACCATCAATACTGTTGAAACATTTTTTGTTCGAACCAATCCTGCTTCAAGCATTGCAAAGCCTGGCACCATAAAAATAATGAGTGTCATCGCAAATAGCGTAAAAAAAGTATCAATGACATAATTCACTTCTGTTAAATCCATAAGACTCCCTTTGTCTGTTTTATATAGAATGTATTATAGACTTTTTCTGAACTTCTAAAAAGGGATTGGTTATTTATTTTTTATACAAATGTGAGAACTTATATTGTATAGTAAGTTTTTGAGTGTATATTTTTTAAACAGTCAAAAGAGAGGAGCCTCTCTTTGACTTGATTTTATTCAATCAACAAGGAAATGTCAAACCAAAAGCTTATACCGCTTCGCTTCCAGTTTCACCTGTTCTGATTCGAACAACGTTTTCTACATCCGTAACAAAGATTTTACCGTCACCGATTTTCCCCGTTTTAGCAGCTTCCACAATGGTTGCAATTGTTTTATCTACTTCATCATCATTAACAATCAGTTCAATTCTGATTTTTGCTAAAAAATCAACAATATATTCAGCACCTCTGTAAAGCTCTGAGTGACCTTGTTGTCTTCCGTAACCTTTAACGTCAGTTACAGTCATACCTGTAACACCACTTTCAACTAAAGCTTCTTTTACATCTTCAAGTTTAAATGGTTTAATTACTGCTTCAATCTTTTTCATACTTTATTCCTTAATCTTATTTTGTATTCAAGTTATTCAAAAAAGCGAATTACGCTTTTTTGAACTCAGGATAACACTCTAAACCAGTTTCATGAATATCTAAACCAGTTACTTCAGTCTCTTCATCAACTCTTAATCCAACAATTAAGTCAAGGATTTTCCATACGATGAATGATGCTACGAATACAAACACACCGATTACAACAATACCTTTAATTTGAGCTAAAATTGTAACATCTGGATTAAAAATACCCACTGCAATTGTTCCCCAGATACCTGCAACTAAGTGAACAGAAAGTGCACCAACAGGATCATCAATTCTTAATTTGTCAAAGAATGGTACGGCTAATACTACAAGGATACCACCAACGATACCTTCAATAAACGCAACCATCATACCTAAGTCTGGACCCGCTGTACAAGAAACAAGACCTGCTAAAGCACCATTTAAAACAAATGTTAAATCCACTTTTTTATAAATAATTTGAGTTAAAATTGCTGCTGCAATCGCACCTGCTGCTGCTGCCATGTTTGTATCAGCAACAACTAACGCAATACCTTCGATGTCTGCTTTTGAACCTAAAGCCAGTTGTGATCCACCATTGAATCCAAACCATCCCATCCATAAGATGAATGTACCCAATGTAGCAAGCGTTAAATTTGAACCAGGAATTGGTTTTACTTGACCATCTTTACTATATTTACCTTTTCTAGCACCTAAGATAAGAACACCTGCTAACGCAGCCCATCCTCCAACAGAGTGAACAATTGTTGACCCTGCAAAGTCAGAGAAACCAGCAATGATTCCACCTAATTCAGATCCACCCCATGTCCAGTGACCTTGTAATGGGTAAATAACACCACTTAATACAACAACGAAGATTAAGAATGGCCACAATTTCATTCTCTCTGCAATTGTTCCAGAAATAACTGAAGCTGCAGTTGCTACGAACATTACTTGGAAGAAGAAGTCTGAAGCTGCAGGATAAGATGCATCTGCACCTGTTGTCATATCCATGATTGCAAAGCTTCCCATGAAAGCTCCACCTTCACCATACATAAGTTGATAACCAACAAAGTAATACATTACACAAGAGATTGCAAATAATGCAATGTTCTTAGTTAAAACCGTTGCGTTATTTTTACTTCGGGTTAATCCCGCTTCTAACATAGCGAACCCAGCCGCCATCCACATAACTAAAATTCCTGATACTACAAACAGAAATCCGTTAAGAATAAATCCTACATCAGTAAAATTTTCCATACTCGTCCTTTTTGAAATTTAATCTGTTCAAATTGTAATATAAAAAATATTCATTGGGAAGTGACTTATTGTATAAAAAATAAACAATAAATTATTTTTTTAACTTCTTCTGAATATTGTATAGTTTATAGTCAGTACTAAATAATAATTTCTATTAAGACATGATATACTTTTGCGTATATATAAATAATGTAGAGATTTTATAAAGGAGAGTGATGAAAGAGTATTTAAACATATACGAAAATCATAAAGATAAAATTGAAGATTTCATTCACGAAAGTTTGATTAATATCGGTGAACTTAAAAAATTAGAGAAAGGAAACTATAAAGTGCTTTTTTCACTTTTCCCTTCCTTGGAACTGGTTTATTCTGTAGATAAAAACAATCAAGTACAAACCTCACCTAATTATTATCGATATAAACTTGATGAGAGTGCACAAGATCACGACCGAAGTTACCTCTTTTCTAAACTGCACTTCAAGCAAGATGATATCGCTTTCTCTTCTGTGTATGTCAGCAGTGCAACAAGAAACAACTGCATTACTGCAACGGTCAAAGATGGGGATTCGATTATCTTTTTAGATTTTAACATTGAAATTTTACTTGAAAAACTCAATCTCATAGAGTTTAACAAACCGTTTCACACCGTGACCAAGGCTTTTTATGCATTGGCTGGGTTTTCAATGGGATTTTTATCCTTGTTTATTATTTTGTATGCCATGTATGAGTTTGTCACCCACTTTTTATTGGGACATGACTTTGCGTTGGATGCGATATTTAAACCCGTCATTGCATTGACGCTGGGAATTGCTATTTTTGACTTAGCAAAAACCATTTTGGAACAAGAGGTCTTTTTCAAATCCTATTCACAAGATTCAAGAGTGGAAACCAAAATGATTACCAAGTTTTTAATCACCATCATCATTGCATTAAGTATTGAAGCCTTGATGGTTGTATTTAAAATTGCCCTTAAAGATTATGATAAAATGGTCAATGCTCTTTATCTGATCTCAGGGGTATCTTTAATTATCATTGCGCTTTCACTCTTTATTTATTTGACCAAACGTCCAAGTAAAAAGTAGTTTAATTGACAATTTTGTATAATGTGCCATTCTATGCCAAAGAAGTAACTGGAGTTTTATAACATGCAACAATTCATAGCGGTATCTCCCGCTTCAAAAGAGATTCTCAACTCAGCAACCCTTTTAAAAACACTGGGTGTTCATGCCTTGATTTCAGGTTCCATAGGTACAGGTAAAAAAACCCTTGCTTCATATATTACTCCTGAAGCAAAAATCTATAACGCCAATGAACTTCAAAGAGACATTGCAGATAAAGTAATGCACATCAGCCATGAATCAATCATTGTAGAGTGTATTGAAGATATCACCAACATTGAGCTCTTTTTAAAATGGGTCGAAGAGAATGACATTCGTGTCATTGCCACCTCACTTAAAGATGATTTGAACAACAGACTCAAAGATTTTTTCAGTATTACACTGTTTATTCCCAATTTAGAGAGCCGTAAAGAGGACATCAAACCTTTAGCCAATAAGTTCTCTGCAGAAGCCATGCAGATTTTAGGGGCAGAAAAAAAACCTGAAAAACTCATTATCAACACCTCCCAAAATGCAATCAGCTTACGAAAATCCATTTACTTTTCGTATCTGTTTGAAAGCATTGGTGAAAATGAAATCATGATGTTGATGGAGAAGTTTATGCTTGATAATATGGAAGGGGAAAACTCTTATAGAGACTTCCTTTACCTTTTTGAAGCACCGCTGCTTCGTGCAAGTCAAAAGAAATACAAAAGTCAATTGCAGATGTCAAAACATCTGGGATTAAACCGAATCACCCTTCGAAAAAAGTTGGAAATGCATAAAGAGCTATTGTAATGACAGATTTGAATATCCAAGTTGAAGACTTGATTGAAAAAAAAGCAAATGACTTTGAGATATCAAAAGTATTTAAAACACACCTTAAAGCGTATTTAAACTCCATAGATACACAGTTTGATGAAAACGGTGGCAAAGAATTTTTTGTACAACACACCAAAAAAATTGACCGTTTTCTTATAACCCTCTATAAATACATGTTGCGAAAATATTTTGGCTCTTATTTGCCAATGGGAAGTTCTATTCCGATTACACTGATTGCTCTTGGAAGTTATGGACGAGAACAACTCTGTTTATACTCGGACATTGATTTGATGGTTCTGTTTGAAGATATTCCAGGATACAACCTGAAACCCATGATTCAAGAGTTCATCACATTTGCTTGGGATTGTGGACTGAAACTGGGTTCACGAGTACATGAGTTGCTTGATGTTTCCAGTTGTGTACAAGAAGACATCACCATTAAAACCTCTATTTTAGAATCACGTATGATTTACGGTTCGAAACATTTGTGGTATGGTTACCAAAGTGTTTTAAAACAGATTCGACGAACCAATCAAAAAGCCTTTGTTTTAGAAAAACTGGAAGAGCACAAACAACGTCTTTTAAAATACCCTCTTAAAATGGAACCCAACATCAAAGATGGTTATGGAGGCATGAGAGAAGCCAACATGCTTTTTTGGATTGCCAATATTTTGTATGGGGTCGATGATGTTAAATCCTTAAGCGGACAACTTTTCAGTGATGAAGAGTATAAACGATATCGAATGGGATTGGAGTTCATCTTCCAAGCTCGAAGTATTTTGCACACCATCTCTAAGAAAAAACTCGATCAAGTCAACTTTGATGTAATGCCAGAGCTCAGTTTAAAAATGGGGTTCAGTAATACACCCCGTCTGACAAAAGAGAGACAGTGTGTTTCAAAACTCTTTAATGCCTTGCATGCCATTCATTTTTTTACAACGGTGATGGTTGAAAAACTCACACGAAAAATGCATTTAGAACCTCATCGATTAAGTGCTTTAAAAAAGTCCAGATTTTCAAAAAACCTTTATGTGATTGATAACACACTGTATACCTCTTTTAACAACCGTCCCAAAGAACTCAAAGCGTTTCTCAATGAGTTATTAAGTCTGCCTGAATGCATTGAGAAGTTCGACCGTGCATACATCTATTATGCAAGTAAAACACAACTTCCTAAAAAACAGACTCATGAACACAAAACATTGATTAAACAGTTGCTGTTTCAACCAACACTCTATCCTATCATTAAACTTTTGTACAACAGCAGTCTGTTTCAAGCCATTATCCCTACCACTAAAAAAATTATCAATCAACCGCAATTTGATGGTTATCATCAACAACCCGTTGACATTCATTCGATTAACACCTTAAAGTTTGTCGAAGATATTCAAGACCTTTTTGTTAGAAATATCTATGATAACTTAACACTTCATCAACAATCCATGGCTAAACTGGCGGCACTCTTTCATGATGTAGGCAAAGGTCGACAAACAGACCATCACATTTCAGGAGAAAAGCTCTTTAAAAATATGGCCAGAGCCTATGGCTTTTCAAAACAAGAGACCTCCTTGATTGCACGACTCATTCGATACCACAACCTGATGAGTAAAGTCGCCACCAATGAAGACATCTATTCACAAAAAGTCATTTTGGCTTTTACAGCGAATATGAAAACGAAACTGGCCTTAGACATGCTCTATGTGGTAACCTATGCCGATATTTCAGCAGTGGGAAAACATATCTATAACAGTGCCACAGCCACACTTTTAAAAGAGCTCTATTTACAAAGTTTGCCGGCATTTGACAATGAAGAGTTGCTCAATGAAAGCGCTCGTAGAGTGGCTAAAATCAACAGTATTAAAAAACTGCCTGCATATAAAGAACTCTCAGCGATTATGAAGAAAAAAATCAGCTACATTGCTTCAAACCAAATTTTTTTACAACTTAAAGCCAGTGACATTTTAGATTTGGCCATTCGAGCAAAAACAGTCGAAGACTACACCTATAAAATCATCAATGATGAGACTCTGACCATACGAATTATTCGAGCCATTCCTTTAAACTTAGGATACCTACTTGGGAAACTGGAGTTTTTAAATATTGTCAATATGCGTATATTTAAACTCTTTGATGAGAAGAAGTGTTTTGAAGTTATTTTCAGTGAAAAACTCGATGAAGGAGATTTACTCTTTATTGAAGAGATTATTCAAAACTCATTTGATATGACCAAAAATACACGTCATATCATTCCCCAAATTAAAAAAAGTGAAATAGAGATTGATTGCAATCATACACAACAATTGGCCTCAATGAAAGTAAAAACAAAAGACCAAAAAGGACTTTTAGCCTATATTGCAAAAGTTTTTGATGACTTTAATATTGAAATAGAGAGTGCCAAAATCTACACCAGTCGTGGCAAAGCACGTGATCTATTTTTAATTGAAAAAAATGGAAACTTTTGTGCTAATGCTGATGAAATTGTCGATTTAATTTGTAACCACACTCCAAACAACCATTAAGTAAAAGTTGCAGATAATGTAGAAGCTTATACTTTTGCATTGCCTGCAAAAATGATAAATGCTCCCAGTATTGCGACACTCGCCCCTATAATATCCCAACGATTAAAACTCTCTTTTTCAACCAATATCAACCATATAAGCGAAGCTACGATATAAATACCTCCGTAAATGGCATAAACTCTCCCAGCATGTTCTACATCAATTTTGGTTAATACATAGGCAAAAAGCATTAATGAAATGACCCCTAAAGCTACCCACCACGGTGTTTTTTCAAGCCTAAAATACAACCAAAAAGCAAAACAACCAAAAATCTCAAAAAAAGCGGCTAAGAAAAATAAACCCAAATTAATTATCATATTTTAGTCCTTAAGCAATTGTACAATCTCATCCACGCTTAAAAGTTTTCCACTACTTTTAACGACACCATCAACAACCAATGCGGGTGTACTCATCACACCATAATTCATGATTTCAACTATATCTTCTACTTTACTAACCTCATGAAAGCCTCCTATTTGTACTACAGCTTGTTTGGCGGCTTCTTCTAAGGTTGTGCACTTTGTACATCCTGTTCCTAAAACTTCTATTTTCATCTCTTATCCTTTTTATAAAATCATATTAAATACAAATCCCACCAATAAAATGGCACACCCTACAATTCCAAAAAATATACCTATAAGTTTCATACTTAAAACACGTTTTAAAATCATTGCTTCAGGAAGGCTCAGTGCCACGACTGCCATCATGAAACTCAGTGCCGTTCCTAAAAGCATCCCTTTTTGCGTAAGCACTTCAACCAAAGGTAAAATACCTGCAGCATTAGAGTACATAGGAATTCCCATAAGTACCGCCACCATTGGGGCATACCATACATCTCCTCCAGCATATTTACTGATGAAATCTGCAGGAATATATCCATGAATAAAGGCCCCAATTCCAATACCTATAATGACATAAATATAGATTTTTTTAAAAATATCCATGGTATATTCCCATGCCTCTTTGAATCGTTGTTGCAACAATATAGTTATTTCCATCGAACCGTTGCAACAGCTGTTTATGGGTTTTACTTCAATTAAAACCTCTTTTTCTAACTTCATCGTTCCTATAATGAGTCCTGAAATAATAGCTATGAGCAATGCAAACCCAATATAAAGCAGAGTAATTTTCCAACCAAACATTGAAAACAATAAGGCAATCACCACGGCATCACTTAAAGGCGCTGAAATAAGATATGAAAAAGTGACTCCCAAAGGAATTCGAGCTTGTAAAAAACCTAAAAATAAAGGAATGGCACTGCATGAACAAAAAGGCGTCAGCATGCCAAAAAATGCAGCAAAGATGTGTCCTACGAACCTGTGTTTTCCCACTAAATAATCACGAATTTTCTCAACAGGAAAATAACTTCGTAAAAAAGTTACGAAATAAATAATCGTAATAAGAAGAATAAAAATCTTAATCGTATCATAAATAAAAAAGTGCAACGCTTTCCCAAAGTGAGTTAACTCTCCTATTCCCAATATCTCAAAGACCAATATCGCACTTACATCAACAAGCCAATCAAACATCTATTTTAACGCCTCAACCACTGCTGGAAGTAACACCTCTTCTATCTCTTTATAGGTTTGTTCAAACGCATCAAATCCTTTTCCGTCTGGGTCTTCAAAACCGACATGAATCACTTTAACTGCTTTGGGGAACATGGGACAAGTCTCATTGGCATGATCACACACGGTGACAACCAAATCATAAGCATTATCCAACACGGTATCAATCGTTTTTGAGTGGTATTCTTCTTTCCAGATGCCTTTTTGTTCCAACAGTTTTTGCGCATTGGAATTCACATGTCCACTTGCACGTACTCCAGAAGAGTCTGCCTGCACTCCCTCTAACTGGGCATTAATTAAAGCTTCTGCAATGATGCTTCGACAACTGTTCCCTGTACATAAAACCAATACTTTTTTCATCCTAAAACTCCTATTCCTTCCAATAAAATTTTAAATGCCAGTACAATCAATATGGCTCCACCTAAAAACTCTGCTTTATCTTCTAAAAATCCACCCAACATCTTTCCAATATAAACAGCAATAATACATAAAATAAAAGTAATCCCAGCAATAAGTGAAACAGCATACCAAATTGGGGTGTCATCAAAAGAGAAGGTGATCCCAATGGCCAAAGCATCAATACTTGTAGCGATGGCTAAAAAAAAGAGTGTTTTGTTTCTTAAATCACTGACTTCCTCTTCAAAATCCTCTTCCATGGCCTCTTTAATCATTCGATACCCCAAGAAAATTAGTATTGCAAATGCCAAGTAGTGGTCAAAACTGTCCACAAATTTCGCAAACATGCTTCCTAAAAAGTATCCAATTAAGGGCATCAACCCTTGAAAAAAGCCAAAAAAGAGTGCAATTTTCAGTGTGGTTAAAAAATCAATTGTCCGATATTTGCTCCCACTGGCAATCGATACAGCCACACTGTCCATGGCCAATGCAATCGCAATTAATATAAGTTCCATTATTATCCTTAAAGTGCTAATAATACAAGTAACAATACGGGTGGAGTTATCAATAAACCAAACTTACTGTATTGTAAAAATGATATTTCCACCCCTTTTTTTGCCAATACATGCAACCAAAGCAGTGTTGCTAAACTTCCAAATGGGGTCATCTTTGGTCCCAAGTTACACCCTATGATATTGGCATACGCCAACGCTTCATTGGAGATATTTTGCAACGCTATGTCCATAACCATCACCGTTGGCATATTGTTCATAATCGCACTTAAAAAGGCACTGATAAATCCTGTACCAATAATAGCAACGGTCTCATTTTGTCCATTTAAGTATTTCAATACCACGGTTATGTACTCTGTAAGACCTGCATTTTTAAGTCCATACACCACAATGTATAAACCTATACTGAACCACACCACCTGCCAAGGTGCTTCACGAATAATTTTTTGTGCTTTGATTACTTTAAACTGCTTTGCAATCATTAGAAAAGTCAATCCTCCTCCCAATGCAAAGAGTGATACGGGTAAATCATACGCATCACCTATAAAATATCCCACGAGTAAAACTGCCAAAAACATCCATGATAATTTAAACAATTTTTCATTTTTAATTGCACTCTTAGGCTCCTTTAGCAAACGAATATCAACTTGCTTTGGAATATCTTTATGTAAAAACAGATATAAAAAAACAATGGATACAATCACACTCACCACATAAGGCAACCACATGTTCATCAAATACTCTACAAACCCAATATCAAAATAGTTTGCTGTTACAATATTAGTCAAATTAGAAAAGACAAAAGGCAACGATGCACTGTCACTGATGAATCCACCTGCAAGTAAAAAAGCGACAATGGTTTTGATATTGAGTTGTAATATACGCATTTTTGCTAACAGTATGGGCGTTAAAATCAATGCTGCACCATCATTGGCAAAAAGTGCGGAAACAAAAGCACCCAATACAATCGAGTAAATAAACATTTTCAATCCACTGCCATGTGAAAGTTTGGCCATTTTTAATGCACACCACTCAAAAAAACCAATCTCATCTAAAACCATAGAGAGAATAATAATTCCTATAAAAGCCAAAGTTGCATCCCACACAATTTCTGTGACCACTTTTACATCATCAAAAGTGACAATACCTAAAAGAAGAGCAACTATGGCTCCTATAACCGCACTTGTACCTATTTGTATATTTTTAGGTTGCAATATGACCATCAATAAAGTCAAAGCAAAAACAACGGAAGCCAGTATCATTATAAAGTACACCCCTTTTTATATTCTGGTAATTCAATGGACAAACAGGATATCTCTTTTAAAACTGATTGCCTAAAAACATCTAAAGGGGAGCGAATACTGTAATACGCCCACCGCCCTTCACGTTTAACTTTTAAAAAGCCTCCCTCTTTTAATATTTTAAGATGTCGCGAGATACGCGATTGAATCATATTAAAAGATTGTTCAATATCACAAACACATACCTCTTCATTTTGATTTATAAAAGCAAGTATTTTGATACGTGTCTCATCATTGATTGCACCTACAGTATTTAAAAAAAGTTCCATTATGCCTCTTTTTGTTTTTTAAATCATAGCGATTTTTTTCTTATATATCAATATATCTTTATATATTAATATTTATAACATTGCTTTAAGGTTAAGGAAATATAATTTTGATTATAGTTATCATTTTTATATAAAGAGTACACATGTCAAAAAATCAAATAGAAAACAATATCACTTTTGATGAATATATCGTGAAGTTTCGTGGACTTATCAGTAATTAGGGTTAAATACTTCTACTCAAAGAGAGTATGTCTTAAAAGTCTTTTTTAATACTCATGAACATCTCAATGCAGATGAAATCTTACAAAAAGTCAAAGAAGAGTACAATGTCAACATCTCCATCGCAACTGTTTATCGTATCTTAACCTTTTTAGAAGATATGCATATCATTCACTCTTTAAGCATTGAAAATGAAAATGTGAAACGGTATGAACTCACTTTTAAACCACATCATGATCACTTGGTCTGCCATGAATGTGGTCAAGTTGTAGAGTTTTACGACAGTGAACTGGAACGACTTCAAGAACTCATTGCTTCAGAAAAAGGCTTTGAACTCAAAAGCCACAATATGGTTTTATATGGTATTTGTAATAAATGTCAAACAAAATAGCTTCTCAACGGTACTTTTTTTGCATTTAAGTTAAAACACAGAATATTTTACTATAATTTTAATATTCATTATCATTATTAAGGAATAAAAATGCCATTTATTTTACCCGTAGCTGCTTTAATAACAGTTGCTTTAACTTATGAAACAGGTAAAAATGCCAAACGTAAATTTGAACGAAAAAGAAAAAGAAAATCTGCACTTTAATATTTAACTTTTAGTTGTGCTATAATCTCATAATTCAGATAAAGGAAGATTATGGGATTAGCATTTAAAGCACTCATTGGTGCAGTGATGGTTATCATCATGGCACTTCTAGCAAAAAGCAGAAACTACTACATTGCAGGCTTAGTACCACTTTTCCCAACCTTTGCACTGATTGCCCACGCCATAGTAGGCATCGAACGAGGTCCTGTAGAATTAAAGACCACCGCTCTGTTTGGAATATTCTCTATCATCCCTTATTTGGCCTATCTTTTAAGTGTGTATATTTTAGCTGAAAAGTATGATCTTTGGATGAACTTAATGATTTCAACATTTATTTGGATTATTTTTGCAGCCATTTTGATTGTTGTTTGGCAGAAGTTGGTATAAAACAGAAGAGAGGTTCTTCTGTTTTAGTGTGTTATTATAAAGAGGCTTTTACTCTAGCTACTACTGATTCAACGGTGAAACCGAACTCTTTAAAGAGTTCATCAGCTGGACCACTGGCTCCAAATGTATCCATTCCAATCACCTCGTCCGCAAATTTATAGTACTCCAGACCACGTGCAGCTTCTAACGCAAATACTTTTGTAGATGAATCAATCACAGCATCAATGTATGATTTATCTTGCTCTACAAACAGATCAAAACAAGGCACAGAAACAATGTTTGCTTTGACACCCTCTTTTTCTAATTGACACCCTGCTTTAAGTGCCAACATCAATTCACTCCCACTGGCCATAATAGTAACCGTTGCACCATCTCGTTTTCTCATAAGGTATCCGCCGTTGCTGACTTCACCAAAATCTCTTTTTGGTTTAAGTGTCTCTAACCCTTGTCGAGAACAAACAAATGCACTTGGTGCATTCATTTTAAGAGCAGTTTTCCAACACGCCACATTTTCAGTTGCATCTGCAGGTCTGAATACATAAAAGTTGGGTAACGCTCTAAACTGAGATAAGTGTTCAATTGGTTGGTGTGTTGGTCCATCTTCACCTACACCAATAGAGTCATGTGTCCAAATAAAATGTTGTGGAATATTTGCCAACGCTGCAATTCTTGCAGCGGGTTTTAAATAATCAGAGAACACAAAAAATGTTGCAGAGAATACTCTAAAAAGTCCATACAAGTTCATCGCATTACTCATTGCAGCCATTGCATGCTCTTTAATTCCAAAGTGAATGTTCTTACCCTTTGGAAAATCACCCATCTCTTTAAGTTCTGTTTTGTTTGATGGTGCTAAATCGGCACTTCCACCAATAAACCCAGGTACTGCTTTTGCAATTGCATTTAAGATTTTATGGTTTGAATCTCTGGTTGCAGTTTTAGGTACGTCAGAAAAATCTGGATACTCTATAGCATCAAAATCTGGATTTTGAAGTGCCTCAATTTTTGCTTTTACTTCTTGAGTTAATGCACTGTTCCATGCATCTTCAAGTGCTTGACCACTTTGTGTTTTATCAAAAGCTGCTTTCACATCATCAGATACTACAAATGAAGCCTCAGGATCAAATCCTGCTTTTATTTTTGACGCTTTAATCTCATCAACGCCTAATGGCGCACCGTGTGTGTGATGACTGCCTTCCATCGTAGCTGCACCTTTTCCAATAGCCGTATTGGCTTTGATGAGAACAGGTCGTGATGCGTTTTTTGCTTTTGCAAGTGCAGCATCTATGACTCTGTGATCATGTCCATCAATCTCCAACACTTCAAAGTTCATCGCTTCAAATCGTTGTAATACATCTTCATCCCAAGCAATAGAAGTATCCCCTTCAATGGTGATATTATTTGAATCATAAATAATCACTAAGTTATCAAGCTTTTGGTGACCTGCCGTTGAACACGCCTCATATGAAATACCCTCTTGTAAATCTCCATCTCCACATAAGCAGTACACTTTATGATTGATGGTCTCTTTCCCTAAAAGGTTTTGTGCATATTTAGCAGCCCATGCAAAACCAACGGCATTGGCAATTCCTTGTCCCAAAGGTCCCGTTGTAATTTCTACACCATGTGTATGACCAAACTCGGGGTGACCTGGAGTTTTAGAACCACTTTGTCTGAAATTTTTCATATCTTCTACTGAGACATCAAATCCCCATAAGTGAAGCAATGAGTATACTAACCCCGTTGCATGTCCACCACTAAATACTAAACGGTCTCTGTTTAACCATGAAGAATTATTTGGGTTTACATTTAAATGTTTGCTTAATACTGTTGCAATATCAGCAAGACCCATTGGTGCACCTGGGTGTCCGCTGTTTGCTTTTTGCACCATATCCGCTGCTAAGAAACGAATCGTATCGGCTTGTTTTTGATAAATATTTTCTGACATAATATTCCTATATTCTATAACTTGGTTTTTTAAGTAATTGCGATTATATCCAATTTTATATTAAACTACTTTTTAGACCATTTCTTGGTGTTTGAAGTTAACTTCTAAAAGCTTACGGGTGCATTTAAATATCCTCTATTTTTATATAATCGATACTCAATTGTATAAGATTGATTTTTTTATATTTAAACATCAATGAGTTTATTTAAATTTTAAATAACCATCTTATTGTGTAAACAGACTCTTTGGTCTAAAAATGATTTAAGTTATATTACTATAATAATAAGGGAGTCAAATGAGGAAAAAGGAGAAAAAATGAGGTAAAAAAAAGCCATTAACAAGTCCATCGAAGAGATAGGTTTGTTAAAGGCTAAAAGATAAATAAATACTCAAAGCTGGCAGCGGCTTACGTTTCCACACCTGAAAGGTGCAGTATTATCAGCGATGAAGTGCTTGACTTCCAGGTTCGGAATGGAGCTGGGTATTTCCACTTCTCTATAGCCACCAGCA